>CAZEOC010000096.1:0-11204 GCA_964513525.1 uncultured Saprospiraceae bacterium
CTCGTTTATTAATAAAGAAATTTTCAAAGACACCAATCGTATCAATATGATTTTGGAATAATTGTCTCAAAAACTGTCCTTTGTCGGCATCAATTCTATCATTCATACGATTCAGAATATCAATATGTCCTTTAAGCGTAGGAATTGACATCGTTTGATAACTATTTCCACCTTTAATTAAACCATTAACAACATTATTCTCAACTTTCATAAAGTATTCTCCACAATGTGACAAACCATAATCTGTCGATAATGCAGCATCGTGTCCTTGCTCTGGATCTTCTGTGAAAGCCATTACCCATTGTGAACCTTCTTCAAATATACTTAAATAAGGACGACACATTAGACCATTATTTCCCCAAACTGTTATTGATTCTCTTGTCTCCTCCCCTTTTAATATTCGTTTAATTTTTACAGACATAGACATCGGAACTTCTTGTCCCATCAGTTCATCAAAAGTAAGATATTCTTCCACTTCTACGACAGCAACTAAAGTTGCTCCAGCAGCTACTTGAAGAAAAGGACCTTCGGTCGTACAGCCACAAGCGTAACTATCTAAAGGAGTAAAAAGGATAATTGAAATAATAGTTATGTAAAGGTATCGCATTATCATTAGGTAGATCTTTATTTTTAGATAAAATAATCAATTGCAAATATATTAATTTTTATTATATATTAACATACTGTTTGTCAAAAGATTAAATATCATAAGGCAAAAGCAATACCATTTTTAACATTTAATTAATTCTCATTTTAAACCTATAAAAATATAGATAATAAACCAATTACTATTTAATTTGAATCACTATAATATTTCAGTAATAAAAAATTCATATCATAGTCTATCACTATATTTGAAGACTAATTCCCAATAATTCATCAAAAATAAAATATTACTTTCCTATTCATTTAATAATTTATTAATTAATCCTTTCTTGTAAAACTTATCAATTTCAGAAATCAAACCTAAGTGATTCTTATCTTTTTTATACGACCATAATTACGAAGAAATACCAATTAATTTCTTCTCCGCATCTTAGAATGAAACATTCTTTTTATAAACAAAAAACAAATTATGAAAATCACAAAATTGTTAATTGCACTTACTTTATGTTTCAGTTTTTGGAATTGTCAACAACAAAGTGAATCTGCAACAGATGAAGGATATTCATTAGATATTGAGGAAAGTCTTGAAATTAAATCATCTCCTCAATCTTCACTTGATGATAACGAAATAGAAGAAGCAGAATTAAATAAAGTTGAACGAAAACTTATCAGAAACGCAAGAATTGGATTTCAGTCAGATGATTTAGCAAAAACTTCTGAACGATTAATCAAATTGACAAAAAAATATGAAGGTTATATTTCTAAAGATGAAAGCAATAATAATTATGGTCAACTTCGACATAATTTGACCATTAGAATTCCTGCAACGAATTTTGATGCTTTTTTAAAAGGTGTTGGAGAAGGAGTCAATGAATTTGATTATAAAAATATTTCTACTGATGATGTTACCTCAGAATATTTAGATATTGAAGCCAGAATAAAAACAAAAAAAGAATTAGAAATTCGATATTTAGAAATCTTAAAAAAAGCAAATTCTGTAAAAGATATATTAGAAATTGAAAAGGAACTAAATTATGTTAGAGAAGAAATCGAATCAATTCAAGGACGGCTAAAATATCTAAAAAACCAAGTTGGTCATTCTACCTTTCATATTGAATATTATAAAGAAGTACCGTATGAAGGTGATTCTTTTGCAGAAAAAATTGGAAATGGTTTCGGAAACGGTTGGGACAATTTATTGATGTTTTTTGTCGGAATTATAAATCTTTGGCCTTTTGTAATTTTAATTATTGTTGGAGTATGGAGTTTTAGAAAATGGAAAAACAGAGCATAATTTATTAAAATAAAAAGTCGGTTCCATATATTTATGAAACCGACTTTCCAATTATTATAATATAATTCCCAATTAAGGATTAATTTTATTAATTCTTCTTGTCATTATTAATTCACTATTTCTATCTACTAAACGAATAATGTACATTCCTCTTGGTAAATCTTTAATATCGTACTTTGTATTCCTTTCTACATCATAAGTCTTTACTCGACGCCCTAATATATTGTAAATCCAAATTTGATTAACATTATCATTATCTGTAATCATAATATAATCAATAGCAGGATTAGGATAGACTCTAATATCATTGTAACTGTCTACTGTCACGTAGTTTGGCGGCTCAGGTTCACCGTTGTTTGCAAATGCTACATTCATAGCAAACACAAGGATTAGTGAAAGTAAAATTAAGTGTAAGTATTTTTTCATATTTGAATATATTTTGCTTTTTCGTTGTTTTTTTAACGTTTAATATACAATAAAGTTTCAGTAAAAATGTTGTAATTGACTTTCATCGTAATAAAACGCTACACAAGGTAACTTATTAAAGTCAAAAATCGTGACAAAATAAAAAAAAAGTAAATATATGATTGTATGAAAATTAAATATTTTACCTTTGATTTATATTACTTACCAAAATTCAAAAATTTACAATATTTTATTTTTCACTTAATTATCCTCACCAATAATTATTTCCTACATTACACTAAAGAATTAATACATATTTTAAGTAAAAAAATATGTTATCATAGTAGATAAATTTGTCTATGAAAGACAAATCTTCTAAATTCGATTTTTATTTACACAATTATTAATTATTAGAAATACAATTTTTATGAAAAAAACACTATTACTAAGTTTATTTGTTGCTTTGACTTTTGCTGCAACAGCACAAACTCAAAGAATGGTTCTTTTAGAACACTTTACACAAGCTTCTTGTGGTCCATGTGCGACTTACAATCCTTTAGTAAAGCAGTACTTTGATAATACAAGTACACCAGCAGTAGCGATTAAATACCAAACTTCATGGCCAGGTTTCGATCCAATGAATTTGCATAATCCAACACAAATTCAAGATCGTGTAACTTATTATGGTGTAAGTGGTGTTCCAGATGTAGTTATTGATGGAAATTTTGCACAAGGAAATCCAGGTACTTTATTCGCAGGTGGACAGAGTGCAGATATGGACGCTCGTGCAGGAGTTGCTTCTGATTTCGAAATTACTGCATTTCATGATTTATCAGCTGACTTATCAGCAGTCAATGTAAACGTTGTAATTACAGCTAAAAACAATGTTAATAATGCAAATTTAGTAGCACACATTGCTATTGTAGAAAAAGATATTGCTTTCCCATCTGCTCCAGGTTCAAATGGTGAGACTAACTTTTACAATGTAATGAAGCAAATGTTACCTTCTTCTTCAGGAACTGCTTTAGCAGCATCTTACACTACAGGTCAAACTGTAATTATGTCAGAAAGTTGGACACATGCAAATGTATATGATTTAACTGATCTTGCTGCTGTAATTTACATTCAGGATAACTCAACTAAAGAAATTTTCCAAGCTGGTTTCAGTGAAGTTATTTCATTACCTGCTGGTGTTCAGAATGCAGATTTAGCTGCTTCTAATCCTGCTGCGTTAGCTTCAGCTGGATACTGTGATGGTACTTATGTACCTTCTGTAGATATTACAAACAACAGTTCTGCAAACTTAACATCTGTTGATGTTTCTTACGATTTAAATGGAACTGCTGGTCCAGTACAAACAGTTGCTATTAATGCAGGTGCTTCTGCTACAGTAACTTTCCCAGGTATCGTTGTTGCAAGTGGAGATGAATTATCTTACAACTCAACAGTTGGTGATGCTGGTTTAGCTGATTTAACACCAATCAATAATGTTGCTTCTCCTGCTGCATTCACATTATTAGATGCTAATGCAGATAACGGTGAAAGTATGACAATTGATTTCCAAGGAATGGCTCTTGGTGATCCTTATCCTGCAGGTTCTATTGCTGATAACCCAGACGGAATTCGTGCATTTTATGTTGATAACGGAATTAGCACAGGTGTAACTTGGCAATTAGGTGGAAATGGTAATTCTAATGGTTGTTTCCGTTGGGATTTCTATGGTATCACAAGCGGAAGTTCTCAATTAGTATTTGAAGAAGTTGATCTTTCAGCTTCAACTGCTCCAGCATTAGACTTTACTTATGCTCATGCTCAATATGGTACTGAAGAAGATCAATTACTTGTAAAAATCTCTACAGATTGTGGTGCAACTTGGACTACTTTATTTGATAAGAAAGGAAGTGACTTAGCTACTGCTGGTGTTGTTTCTTCAGGTCGTTTTTATCCTCAAGCTGCTCAATGGACAGATGTATCTATTCCATTACCAACTTATATGGGTATGTCTGATCTTGTAATTGCATTTGAAGGTATTTCTGCTTATGGAAACTCTTTATATGTAGATGATATTAATACTTCAGGAACAGTTTCAACTGAAAATGTTGCTTTAGAAACTTCATTGAATGTATTCCCTAACCCAACAGTTGATAACTTCAATGTTGAGTTTGAATTAACAGAAACTGAAGACTTAAGCATCAACTTAGTGAATGTAATGGGTCAAACTGTAAGAACTATCGAAACTGGTAGCTTCGTAGCAGGTGAGCACAGAATCAATGTAAATGTTGCTGATTTAGCTGCAGGTACTTACTTTGTAACTATCCGTAACAGTGTTGGTGTAACAACTAAGACTTTGACTATTCAGAAATAATCCTATTAATAAGGAATTAGAAATGTGTAATTAGAATTTACTTTAATTATCATTTCTTGTATAAAAAGCCTTCTGTTTCTTCGGAAACGGAAGGCTTTTTTGATTTTAATAAATTCCTATTTTCAATTTTTAATAATTCCTAATTCCTCACTTCTAATTCCTAATTAATAACGGATAGTTTATCCTGAAACCTAAATTATCACTCATTTTCTAAACTAAATCAAGTCAAATAGTTTTTAATTCTGTAAAAGTCCATTTTGACAAAATTTATTAAAAAATATTAATACATTTGTAAAACAAAACAGAATAATAATGACTTATTATTCTATTTATCGTTATTAAACTATTTCATGATTCTACATTATTCAATAAATTAAAAATATTTGGAAGTGAATAACTTTCGAATATAATATCCTTGAAATAGTCAACTAACAATTCAAATCATAAAATTCTAAGTAAACATAACACAACAAAGAAATGAGTAGAAGTATTCACAAGGTTGCCGTTTTAGGTTCAGGAGTGATGGGTTCTGGTATCGCAGCACATCTTGCCAATATTGGTTTAGATGTATTGATGTTAGATATTGTTCCTTTTGACCTTAAAGAGGAAGAAAAAAATAATCCTGCGGCTCGAAATCGTATCGTAAATAGTTCATTAAAAAGTGCATTGAAATCAAAACCTGCTGCATTTTACGACAAAGCATTTGCAAGTCGTATCGAAACAGGAAACTTTGATGACGATTTTGATAAAATCAAAGATGCAGATTGGATTATTGAAGTTATTCTTGAAAATTTAGATATTAAAAAATCTTTATTCGAAAGAGTTGATAACGTCCGTAAGCAAGGTTCTTTAATTACTTCAAATACTTCTTCTATTCCTATTCATTTAATGGCAGAAGGAAGAAGTGAAGATTTCAAAGCACATTTTGCAGGAACACACTTTTTCAATCCACCACGTTATATGCGTTTATTGGAAGTTATTCCTACTGCTGATACTAATCAAGATGTAGTTGATTTCTTAATGAATTATGGTGATGTTTATTTAGGTAAACAAACGGTACTTTGTAAAGATACACCTGGATTTATTGGTAATAGAATTGGTATTTATGCTTTTTCTAAAATCTATGATACAACTCAGAAAATGGAATTAACCATAGAAGAGGTTGATGGATTAACGGGTTCTGTATTAAATCGTCCAAAAACGGGTACTTTCCGTTTAGGTGATTTAGTTGGAATTGATACTTCAGTAAAAGTAACTGGAGTAATCAAAGAAAACTGTCCTGATGATGAAGCTGCTGATTTATTTGTTACACCGGATTTTGTAAATCAATTGGTTGCTAACAAATGGTTGGGAGATAAAACTGGACAAGGATTCTATAAAAAGACAAGAGATGAAAAAGGTAAGCGTAAAATCTTAGCTTTAAATCTAAATACATTAGAATATGCACCTTCTCAAAAGCCTAAAATTGCAAGTTTAAGTGGTGCAAAAAAAGCGGATGATCCTAAGAAAAGAATCAATTTCTTATTTGATGGGCAAGATAAAGGTGGCGAATTCACGAGAGATACAATGAGTGGTTTATTCGCTTATGCTTCTAATCGTGTTCCTGAAATTTCTGATAATATTTATAGTGTCGATGATGCAATGCGTACTGGTTATGCTTGGGGATTTGGGCCTTTTGAATATTGGGATATTATCGGTATCGAAAAAGGAATTACAACAGCAGAAAGTTACGGTTTAACAGTTGCTGCTTGGGTAAAAGAAATGGTTGCTGCTGGAAATACGACTTTCTACAAATCAGAAAATGGTATTCGTAAGTATTATGATTTAGCTTCTAAATCTTACCAAGCTTTACCAGGTGCAAATGAATTTATCATTTTAGATAATTACCGTGATAAAGCGCCTGTTTTCAAAAACGCTGAATCTGTATTACATGATATTGGAGATGGTGTTTTATGTTTTGAGTTTAGAAGTAAAATGAATTCTTTAGGTGCAGGTGTAATTCAAGGTTTAAATAAAGCAATTGATATTGCAGAAGAAGGCGAATGGAATGGTTTAGTAATTGGAAACAATGGTGAAAGATTCTCCGTTGGTGCGAATCTAATGATGATTGGTATGATGGCTATGCAGCAAGAATTCGATGAATTGAATTTTGCTATCAAGACTTTCCAAGATACGGTAATGCGTTGTCGTTATTCTTCAGTTCCAGTTGTAGCTTCTATCCAAGGAATGACACTTGGTGGCGGTTGTGAAATCACGATGCACTGTGACGCAGCAATGGCAGCAGCAGAAACTTATATCGGTTTGGTAGAAGTTGGTGTTGGTTTGATTCCTGGTGGCGGTGGAACGAAAGAGTTTGCTTTACGTGCTTCTAATGATTTCAAGAAAGATGAAGTTCAAATTCCTTCTTTAATCAACCGTTTTGTAACAATTGCACAAGCGAAAGTAGCAACTTCTGCTAATGAAGCTTTCAAATTGGGTATTTTGAATGAGAAAGATAAAATTGTTTTAAATACACAACGTAATATTGCGGAAGCGAAAAAAGAAGTTTTACGTTTATCAAATAATTATACTCGTCCAACAGAACGTACAGATATTCACGTTTTAGGTCGTCAAGGTTTAGGTGCATTATATACTGCAGTAGCAAGTTTCAAATTAGGTAATTACATCACTGAACATGATATGTTAATTGCTAAAAAAGTAGCTTCTGTAATGTGTGGTGGAGACTTATCTGCACCTCAAAAAGTTTCTGAAAGATATTTATTAGATATTGAAAGAGAAGCATTTTTGAGTCTTTGTGGTGAACAAAAAACTTTACAAAGAATTCAACACATGTTGACGAAGAATAAGCCGTTGCGTAATTAGACATTAGACATTAGACATTAGACATTAGATTTTTTAACAGCTTCGCTGTTTGGAATTATACTTATCTTAGTTTAATATCTAATTGCTAAAACCTAAAAAAATGCACGATTTTAAAAAATTAAAAGTTTGGCAGAAGTCACGTGAATTAGTTAAAGAAGTTTATTTATTAACAAAGAAATTTCCCAAAGATGAATTGTTTGGATTGACAAGTCAAATCAGAAGAGCTGTTATTTCTATTCCTTCAAATATTGCAGAAGGTTGTGGTCGTCATACCGATAAGGACACAAAGAGATTTATAGATATAGCACAAGGTTCAAGTTTTGAAGTCGAAACACAAATAATTTTAGCTTATGATTTAGAATATATTACTAAAGAAGAGGTAAATATAATTTGGGAAAATATAAATGAAGTTCAAAAAATGCTACGTGGTTTTGGAAATTCATTAAAAAGTTAGTTTTCAGATGTAGTCGTCTAACGTCTAATATCTAACTACTAACATCTAAAGAAAAAAACATGCAACAAGCATATATAGTAAAAGCCTATCGTTCGGCAGTTGGTCGAGCTAAGAAAGGTGGATTCCGTTTTTATCGTTCAGATGATATTGCGGCAGATGTAATCAAGCATCTAATGGCACAAGTACCAGAATTAGACCCTAATTTGGTAGATGACATTATTGTAGGATGTGCAAATCCTGAGGGAGAACAAGGTTTACAAATTGGTCGTCAGATTGCTTTACAAGCAATTGGAAAAGAAGTACCTGGAATGACGGTAAATCGTTATTGTGCATCAGGATTAGAAACGATTTCTATTGCAGCAGCTAAGATTAATGCTGGAATGGGTGAAGTTTATTTAGCTGGTGGAGCGGAAAGTATGAGTATGATTCCGATGACGGGTTATAAATTAGCTCCGAATTACCGCTTTGCGAATAAAACTCCTGAATATATGGTAGGAATGGGTTTAACAGCAGAAGCAGTAGCTAACAAATATGGAATTTCAAGAGAAGCACAAGATGAGTTTGCTTATAATTCTCATGTAAAAGCAGCAGCAGCAATTGATTCAGGTAAATTCAATGACGAGATTGTTCCTATTGAAGTAAACCGTGTTTATGTAGAAGATAATAAACGTAAAGAAGAATCTTGGACAGTTGTAATGGATGAAGGTGTGCGTAGAAGTACAACGCCAGAAGGTTTGGCTCGTTTACGTGCAGTATTTGCACAAGGCGGTTCTGTAACTGCTGGTAATTCTTCTCAAACTTCTGACGGAGCAGCCTTTACTTTGGTAATGAGCGAACGTATGGTTAAAGAATTAAACCTTGAGCCAATTGCTCGTATGGTAACTTGTGTTGTTGCAGGAGTTGAGCCATTATATATGGGAATTGGTCCTTGTGCTGCGATTCCAAAAGCATTGAAATATGCTGGAATGAAGTTGGAAGATATTGAGCAAATTGAGTTAAACGAAGCTTTTGCAGCGCAATCTTTAGCAGTTATACAAGAAGCAGGTTTGAATCCAGAAATCATTAATCATAATGGTGGAGCAATTGCATTAGGTCATCCTTTAGGTTGTACTGGTGCAAAATTGACGACACAATTAATTAACGAAATGCGTCGTCGTGACCAACGTTACGGAATGGTAACAGCTTGTGTTGGTGGCGGACAAGGTATTGCGGGAATTATTGAGCGTTTGAGTTAAAAACGTAATGCGAAGCTAAAAATTCGCACTTAATATATTTGCTAAAAAGGCGAAGCTTTCGGGCTTCGCCTTTTTGTGTTTCATCATTTATTTCATAGCTGTTATAAGCTATGTTTTGATTTCTTAAACGACCTTTTGTTTAACCTTTTTTTGCTATTTTTGAAAAATAGAAGTTCGAGTATGCGTTTTAATTTCCTTAGTTAAATATTCAGTATAGCAGAAATAAAGAAAAGTCAAATGATTTGTAAAAATTGCGAACAAAATTTTGAGGGAAATTTCTGTAATAATTGTGGACAAAAAGCAAATGTTAAACGCATTGATTTTAATTATGTCTTCAATGAAATTCCAAATAGTGTACTTCAAATTAATCGTGGTTTTTTATTTACGGTAAAGGAATTATTGATTCGACCTGGAAAAGGTATTCTTGCTTTTTTGAAAGGTAAACGAGTGCAATATTATAAGCCAATTGCTTTTTTATTGATTACTTCGACATTGTATGTTTTGTTCGCATATTTGATGGAACGAAATACTTTTATTGATGATATTACATTTGGATTCAAAGGAAGAATGGAAGAATCGAATGACAATCCAGATTATTCTGTCGTCAATTGGATAACAAAATATCAAACCTATATTCCTTTATTGATTTTGCCAATTTTTTCTCTGGCATCTTACTTCGCTTTCATCAAATCAAACTTTAATTATTTTGAACATTTGGTACTAAATGTCTATATCACAGGTCAGCAAATGTTGATTTATTTAGTTTTAAGTTTTATCTTTTTTGGTGATAATGTATTGATAATCATTCCATTTCTGATTGGATTTATCTATAATTTTTGGACATATTTCCAATTCTTCAAGGATAAAAAGAAGTGGAAAAAATTCCTTTTAATTTTATCAACTTATTTGATTTTTATCATTCTTATCATTTTATTGATATTTATTACTGCTCGCATTTCTATAATTTTCGGTTGAATATTTGCGACCTAAAAAGTTTATTAATTAAATATTTTCTGTACAAAAATTAGCTTTTTGGAATTTTTAAAATGCTTAAAAAAACTGGCTTTCGCCAAATAGTTGCACTCACCATTCTTTTGAGATAGCGAATAAAATTACGTTAACAAAATAGAGCAATTTCAGCTTATCATTGATTTAGCAATCGTAACGCTAATATGCTTTTTCAATCGAACTTCATTGTCAAAGCATATTAGCGTTACGTGAGTCAAACTGAAAACTAAAACTGCCTTCATCAACTTAGAAGTATTTTATTAACTTGATTTGGCAAACGGTCGGTGAGTGCAATTATTCGGCGAAAGCCGTATTTTGCCGATATTAAATTGTAGGGTCCAACAAAGAATAATAATGAAACAGAAAATCGAATTAAGAAATATAAAAAAATCGGATTGTCAACCAATCAATAAAGCTTTTGAGGCACAAGGTTGGAATAAACCGACGGAACAATACGAGCGATATTTTCAGTATCAAGAAACTGGCGAAAGAGATATTATCATTGCGACTGTTGATGGAGAATTTGCTGGATATTTGACAATTATGTGGACATCAACTTATTTGTCATTTAAAGAAAAGAATATTCCAGAAATAGTTGATTTTAATGTCTTGAAAAAATATCAACGCCTTGGAATTGGAACAATTTTGATGGATGAGGCAGAGCAACGAATTAAAAAGAAAACTCAATATGCAGGAATAGGTTTTGGAGTTTATAAAGATTACGGTGCTGCACAAATTCTTTATATCAATCGAGGTTATATTCCAGACGGAAATGGCTTAATAAAAGATAATCGGATTGTGAAACCTGGAGATACTATTACAATTGATGATAGTGTTGTATTATTTTTGATAAAGAATTTATAAAAATGGAAATCGTAATTTATATATATAACGGAATGACAATGCTTGATGCAATTGGTCCGTATGAAATTTTGAGGAATGTAAAAGGTGTAAATATCAAATTTGTTTCAAAAG
>CAZEOC010000097.1:0-9217 GCA_964513525.1 uncultured Saprospiraceae bacterium
TCCTGAAGGCTATCCAGTAATTGCAATTAGTCCAAATGATGTGAAAAAAGTACCAGAAGATAATTATGCAAATATGAAAATTCGAGTAAAAGAAAAAGGATTTCCTTTTGCTTATTTACTTGACGAAACACAAGATATTGCAACCGCTTATGGTGCAACTAAAACACCTCACGTTTATATTTTACAAAAAAGAGGTGACGACAATATAGTTCGCTATATCGGAGCAATTGATGATAATACTTATGATGCAAGTTCAGTGAAAGAAAAGTATGTTGAGAATGCAGTTGATGCATTATTAAACGGAAAATCAGTACAGAAAACAGAAACTAAAGCTATTGGTTGTACCATCAAATGGAAATCGTAGTTAACTAAGAAGATTAAACAACAATGGATTTATTAAAAACAGAATTAGGAAGATTAAGGTTAATAGCATTTTTAGAAGGCACTTCATTTTTAGTTATTCTATTTATAACAATGCCTTTGAAATATATTTTTGAATATCCACAAGCAAATATAGCAGTCGGAATGATTCATGGCTTATTATTCATGCTTTATATTTTAGTTGTAATAAGAGGGAAATTTGTTTTTGATTGGACGTATAAAACATTGTTTTTAGCTTTATTAGCTTCCATAATTCCTTTTGGCACTTTTTGGGCTGATAAGAAATTATTTAAAGATAATTCTTAAGTTATTGAAGATAAACTATAAACTATTTGACTTTCATAATAAGTATATTGCAAGATATTTGTTCAAATAGTTTATAGTTATCATTTACTTTATTTCTTTCAAAACTTTTGCAGGAACACCACCAATTATTACATTATTAGGCATAGATTTAGTCACTACTGCGCCAGCAGCAATCACACAATTATCCCCAACTGTTACACCGTCTAAAATAGTTACTTTCGAGCCAATCCAACAGTTTTGACCAATTTTTATACCTTGACGAGTCGTTCCTTGAAAACGAATTAATTGCGACGAATCTGAATAATTGTGATTTTCTGGATGACAAGAAAGGTATTGACCAATAATACAATCCGAACCAATTTCCAAACCTCCTGCTCCACCTAAATAAGCAAATTCTCCTAAACCAACATTGTCGCCAATTTTAATCCCTTTTCCTAAATCATTGAATGAAGTTGAGGTAATCACTCGGCTAAAAGCACCAATTTTCACATTGTTTCCCAATACAATTGGTTCAGTTCCTAAAGCACTAACATAGACATTATCTTCTAATTGAACCCATTTACCAAATTGCATATTTCGAGCGTTGAACAATTTTACATTCCGACCAAAAAACATCAAGTTTGGTTTTTTTAGATGAAAAATAATCTTAAAACTTCGAATTAAGGACCAGAATTTAGTCCAAGTCAAATGTAAAAGAACTGCGCTTGTTACCGCTTTATCTAATTTGAATTGTGAATTCTTCCGTTGAATTATCTTTTCTACTATTTTACTAATCATTTTATTAATAATAATTTTTTTCAGTAAACTGAAAATTAAAAATTGGAGTTATCCATCTTCTACCATGAATCTATGTACTATATTTTTTTCCATTGTTTAAACAATAAAAATCCAGTTAAAGCACCAACTCCAGTGAGAATCAAACCTTTCGTCACATCGCCATAAATCCAAAAACCTGTTGCCATTAAGAAACTATAAATTGCAACCGAACCATAAATCATAGCAATAATTCCTTGTGGAACCTTCCAAACATGTTGGTTCAAATCACCAATAATTTCTTGATTATTATTGGTTAATAATCGTTTCCAACCTGGACCTCCTGGTTTGGCTCTTTTTACAAAATTTAATAAAGTCGCTTCATCTGTTGGCTTCGTGTTTAAGACAACTAAAACCCAACAAATTGTGGTCAAACCAACGCCAATTACTAACTTTTGCCAATTTTCTAATTCTGGTAAACCAGTATATTTATATCCTAACTCAAAGAATAAAGCGATGATGAAAGAGATTGCCATTGCAGCAATTTCTCCTGCTGCATTGATTCGCCACCAAAACCATCGAAGGATAAAAATCAAACCTGTTCCAGCTCCAATTTGTAATAAAATATTAAAACTATCCAAAGCAGATTCCATAAATAATGCTAAAATTCCAGCAACAACCATCAATAGAACAGTTGATAATTGTCCAACTCGAACTAATTCTTTTTCAGAACTTTCTGGTTTTATAAATCGCTTGTACCAATCATTTACAATATATGATGCGCCCCAATTTAGGTGAGTTGAAATCGTTGACATATAAGCTGCAATCAGGGAAGTAATTACTAAACCTAATAATCCATGAGGTAAAAAAGTTAGCATTGCTGAATAAGCAATATCATCATCAATTTTGGCTGCATTTGGAAAAGCTTCTGCTAAACTTGCCAAATCTGGGTAAACAACCAAACTCGCTAAAGCCACAATTATCCAAGGCCAAGGACGAAGTGCATAATGTGCTAAATTGAATAAAAATACCGAACCAATCGCATTTTTTTCATCTTTGGCAGCTAACATTCTTTGAGCGATATAACCGCCTCCACCGGGTTCTGCGCCTGGATACCAAACGCTCCACCATTGTACCAAAAGCGGAATAATTAATAAAGGAACATAAGCAGAAGGGTCAGAAAAATCAGGCATCATCGGCATTTTTAATTGTACCGCTTCATTCGCCAATAAACCATCTAAACCACCAACTTTTGGGTGATTTACCGCTACAAAAGCAGTTGCCACAGAACCAATCATCGCAATTACGAAAAGTAATAAATCAGTAATTAAAACACCTCGTAATCCTCCTAAAGAACTATAAATCACGGTAACAATACTGGCAATTAATATCGTTTCAATAGGTGATAAACCTAACAAAACACCACCAATTTTTATCGCAGCTAAAGAGACTGTTGCCATGATGACTACATTAAAAAAGAAGCCTAAGTATAATGCTCGAAAACCACGAAGAAAAGTAGCATTTTTTCCACTATATCGTAATTCATAAAATTCTATATCGGTCAAAACACCAATTCGTTTCCACAATCTTGCGTAAATAAAAACAGTCAACATTCCTGTTAATAAAAATACCCACCAACTCCAGTTTCCAGCAACCCCATCTTTACGAACAATATCTGTTACTAAGTTTGGCGTATCTGTTGAAAAAGTTGTTGCAACCATAGATAAACCCAAAAGCCACCAAGGCATTTTTCCGCCTGCTCCAAAAAATTCTCCTGAATTTTTTCCAGAACGTTTAGAAACAGCAATTCCAATTGCTAAAGCAATAACAAAATATAAAATAACGATTGACCAATCGAATGTATTTAATTGCATCTGATTTTATTTATTTAGGATTTAGAAATTAGGAATTAAAAATCATCCACTTTTCAACCTATTTATTAATAAAGCAATTTTAAGAAAAAAAAAGGGAAATACTTTGGTATAGCTTTTAATTTTCAATTATCATTCTAATTTTCATTCCTTTCATATTGTATAAATTCTGTTAATACTTTTAAAAATAGTTTGGATATTCTGTTAAACTGCGTTAAATCGAAATTTCATTTTAAACCCAATTGGCATAACTTCGTTAGGCGATAAATTGAATAAGTAAGAATGATAATCAACTATCTAAATTGACAGGTTATATTCGGATTTATGATATTTTATTAAAAATAAAAATTCAATAATCAACTAAAAATTTTACCATTATGCGTTTAAAAGTGTTCTTATTACTTATGTGTGTATCTATTAGCGGTTTATTATTAGCACAAGATGACAAAATTGTTATGACTAATAACTTCAGTAAAAGTGAAATTGAAAAACCCGTTTCACAAGAAGCTTACTTAGGAGTAAAATATAGTCATGTTTCTAAGAATAAATCTAAAAAACTAAATTTCCCAACCAATCAAGGAGTTTATGTTACTCGAATTACAAAAGGTTCAGCAGCGGCTAAAGCTGGTTTACAAGCTTTTGATTATTTAACAGGAATCAATGGAAAAGCATTTTCTGAAAATATGGATTTTGGAGATATGATGGACGAAATGAAGCCTAATCAAACGATTAATGTAAATTTAATTCGTCAAGAGAAACCAATTACAATAGAAGCAACTTTGACAGCTCGACCTGATAAAACGCCGAACTTGTATAAAGGGAAATATGCATTCTTAGGTGTTTCTCCAAGCCATAATAAAATTCCTGATGGAATAGAAGGAACAAGAGTGAGTAACATTACCACGAATTCTACTGCACAAGCTATGGGAATTACAGACAATGATATTATTCAATATGTCAATGATAATCCAATTATGGATTGGCATGATTTGAATACGGCAATGAAAAACACAGCTAAAGGAGATGATTTAAAGGTTGTTTTTTACAGAGAAAGTGATGAACAAACTCGAACTAAAACAATGACGGCTGTTCGTCATGGAGATTTTGTAGATGTTCCTACTGCGAAAGAAAATACGACAAAAGAAATTGCCAATCAAGAACTTACTGAAATTGAGGAAGCAATAATTGAAATGACAGATATTTCGGAAGCAGAATCTGAAGAGATGGAAAAAGCAGAAATTGATATGCCAGTAATCAATACTTTATCTGTTGAGAACTTACGATTATTCCCTAATCCGAATAATGGAATTTTTAATCTGAATTTTAATTTAAATGGTGAAGATGAAGTTACGATTCGTGTATTTTCAGATAATGGACAAGTTATTTATCAAGATAATTTAGGAGAATTTTCGGGAGAATATTTAGAACAAATCAACATTTCTAATAATGCAAAAGGTATTTATTTTTTACAAGTTCGTCAAGGTGAAAATGTATTAAGTAAAAAAATCATATTGAAATAAATCCAACCATATCACATTTGGGTTTTAGTAAAAAATGGAATCGTTTTCTTATATCTTTTTTAGAAAACGATTCCATTTTTATTTATAATTCTTCATCTTGTTTCTAAAACTAAAGGATAATTAGAAATAACAAACCAAACAACATGATTAATTTAATCGTATGACTCACTTTATTAAAATCTTTTTTTTCTGTAGCCTTAAATAGCTGAAAAACTGAATAAGATATTGGTAATACAATTAAGATAATCAAATAAGTCAATTGAACTATTGACGCAACTTTCCAAAGCGTAATCAATCTAATCATCACAATTAATAAAATCATACCAATACTCAAAGCTACGTTTTTGGCAATCCTTTGCCCGAATACAATTGGTAAGGTAAAACTATCATATTTTTTATCTCCTTCTTGGTCTTCAATATCTTTTACTATTTCTCGGTATAAAGTAGTTGTAAAAGCAAAAAAAGCATAAAAACTAATAAAATAATTAGCGATAAAATAACCTTTATCCTCTAAGTTATATTCAGCATGAACCACCATTATTGGCACTAAAGCACATATGAAAGCCACTAATAAATTCCCAATTAATACTGTTTTTTTTAACCTATAAGAATACAACCATAATAAAACTGGTGTAATTATAAAATAGATAACTCCAGTTTTCCAATTAGCAAAAAAATAGAAATAAACACTTGATAATAAAGCAACTATATTAGTTGAAAAATAAAAAATCCATGCAGATTTTTGAGCTATTAAATGATTAATAAAAATCTTTTCAGGTTTATTAATCTTATCTATTGGATAATCATAAATATCGTTAATTATATTTCCACCAATTGCAATTATGGCAGTTGTAATTACTAAAATGAAAAAATCAATAGCGGTTAAACTAACTGATTCATAATTTTCATGGATAATAAAAATTCGAATTAAATATTGGGTCAAAACAATGATTAATATATTTTGAAATCGTAAAAAAGACCACCATTTTTTTAATGTTTTAATATTCATAATAATAAGGATTTATTTATTCCTTAATAAATTAAACAAGAATTTTGGTGACAGTAATTTTTCTCTCAAATCCATATCAAAAAACATAGAAGACATCAATTCGCCTATTTTTTTATTCCGAGTTGCTAATTTGGCAAAAGCATTAAAGATAAAAGGATAATTTAATAACATTTGTAATTTCCTACTCAACTGCAACTCTTGTCCTAACACTCTATAAATATCTTTATCGTATTGCTGCATTTTTTCTGCAGAATAATCATTTGCTATTAAACATTTTTCAGCTTGATTTGCAGCATACATTCCACAATACATTGCATTCCCAATTCCTTCACCTGTGAAAGGGTCAACGAAATATCCTGCATCTCCAATTAGCATATAATTATCTCCTGAAACAGGGCGTTTCTTAGAACCCAAAGGCAATCCCCAGCCTTCAATTCTTCCGACTAAGTTTGCATTTTCAAAACGTTTTTTCAAACTTTCTTCTTCTTCAATCAATCGCAACATTTCCTTTTTTAGGTTTACTTTTTGTTTACTAATTTCTGAACTTAGCATACCAACACCAACATTTGCATGTCCATTTGGCAAAGGAAATATCCAAAAATACCCTGGTAGTAAACTTTTGAAAAAATGTAACTCAATGAAACCATCTTGATGATTTCCTCCCATATTCTCATAATATGCTCTAATCCCAGCAGAATAATGATTCTTTTCTCTTTCAATTCCGCCTATCTTTTTAGGGAATTGAGAATTTGCTCCATTTGCAATTAATACTAAATCAGTAGAAATTTGAATCGTATTTTTTTTATTATAAAACCGATACCCATTTTCTAATTTTTCGAATTCGGTTAATGCTAAATTTTCGATTAAATGAATATTATCATCTTTCTTAATTTGTTCTACTAAGAAATTATCAAAATCAACTCTTTTAGAAACAAACCCTAAAGGTTCATCGGATTCTTTTTGATAATCTTTTTTAAAAGGGATTTCAAGTATTTTGCCATTTGGAGCAATGAATTTTATTCCCCAACTTGGTAAATTTTCTTGACTTAATTTTCCAAATGCTAAAGGCATTTGAGCATCAATTCTGCCCATTAAGTTAACCACTTTTGCACTCAAGGCATCGCCACACACTTTGTCTCTTGGAAAAATAGCTTTATCTACTATCGTGCTTTTAATTCCTAATTTCGATAAGTGCAAAGCAGCCATTGCACCTCCAGGTCCAGCACCAATAATTAGTATTTTAGTATGTTGTGGAATTTCCATTATTTATATTTTACCACAGATTCGTAGCCTTTTAAATGATAATTCAATAAAAACCTGTGTAATACAGTCAAATTCTATGTCGAAAAATCACCTATTAAATATTAGTTTAAAATAAAAACGAGGACTTCTAAACTGTTTTCGCAAATCAACATCCGTTAACATCGCAGTAACTAATTTTGAAAACTCTTTATTTCGAGTTGTTAAATTAGATACAATATTAACCAACCATGGAAAACGCATCATTTGCTGTAATTGATAACTAATCTTTAATTCCTTCCACAATTTTCTATAAATTTCTTTATCATATTGTGCTATGAATTCAGCATCAAAACGATTCTGTTCTAAAGCAACTTTTAGTGTTTTAGCAGCAATCTCACCACTTATCACAGCATTTCCAATTCCTTCTCCAGAAAGTGGATCTATCAAAGAAGCTGCATCACCGATTAACATATAATTATCTCCTGAAATTGAACGTTTTTTAGAGCCTAAAGGCAAAGGATAACCTAAAACTTTTCCTTCCAAAACAGCTTCATCAAATCGCCAACTAAATCGTGGGTTTTCTTTTAGGATTTTTTCTAATTCTTTCTTTAGATTCACTTTTCCTTTACTAATATAATCAGAACGCATACCTAAACCTACATTAGCAGCGCCATTTGGCAAAGGAAAAATCCATAGATATCCAGGCGTTAAAGATTTTTCAAAATAGATTTCAATATACTTAAATTCATCTATGCCTTTTACATTTGAGTAATAGGCTCGAATTCCACCAGCAAAATGTTTTTCATCTTTTTCTATTCCGCCGTGCTTTCTTGAAAATCTTGATAATGCACCACTTGCATCTAAAAGCATTTTGGTTTTCGCTATAATTTCCCCTTTCTTATCCTTTAATAACCAACCGTTATCTACTTTCTCAAATTCTTGAATTGATATATTTTCTCTAAAATCTATGTTTTTTGAAACTCTTACTTTTTTAATTAAAAAATTATCAAAGTCAACTCGTTTTGAGATATAACAATTTGGTCTTTTTTTCTCTACATCTTCACTATCTACCTCCACAAAAGGCACGTTTAATTCTTTCGTATTTGGATACACAAACTTCACACCCCAACTACTCGCTCTAATATCTGTTTCTTCGAATAAGTCGGTTGCTAATTGAGTGTCAATTCGGTTCAAGGCATAAATCACCTTTCCACTCAACGCATCACCACAAATTTTATCTCGAGGAAAAGTTGCCTTATCCAATAATAAACAAGAAATACCAATTTTGTCTAAAGACAATGCAGCAGCAGCTCCACCAGGTCCAGCTCCAACAATACAAATATTTGTTTCTATCATTTAATTCTTAATTGATAATTTCTAATCCACAATAATAAAAAATATTGAAGTATATAAGAAAATCAAAAATCTAAACTTATAACTTGAGTTAGTTTCAATTGATTTTAGTCTTTACAAATTTGTAACAACTTCCGTTTTTATTATTTCTTTTTCTTTTCTAACAGGTAAAAATAATTTTATTAATATCCTTCCTAAATTAATCGCAATTGGTAATAAGAATCTAGGATAATCAAAAATAATCGTTAAAATTCTAGAAGAAATCATGTCTATGCCTAATTTCTTGTAATACATTTTATCATATCTCTTTAAAAATTTAGCTGAAAAGTCTTGTGCTTTTATAGATTGAATCGCTGTTTTAGCTGAAAACTCACCACCAGTCATTGCATGACCAACACCATAACCAGACAAAGGATTTACACTTTGCGAAATTGCTCCTGCAAGCATAATATTATCAAAAGATAATTGTCGATTTTTGTAAGATAATTGCACAGAAGCACCTTTTATTTTACCAACTATTTGGGCGTTTTCAAAATGAGCTTTTACACTTTTATGATTTGCTAATAATTCAGGCAATTTTTTTCGTAAATTAATTTTATGCTTTTTAGCATGTTTTTGCTTTATTCCCAACTCCACACTAAACGTACCATCAGGTAATGGACAGATATAAAGCGTCATATTTGGTGTATAAAAATTTGTGACCTTTACTACATTATTTGCTAAACCAGTTACATTTTGATAATATCCTCCATTATTACCTGTAACATTTTTGTGTGCACCAA
>CAZEOC010000097.1:9227-11186 GCA_964513525.1 uncultured Saprospiraceae bacterium
AACATAAGTGTAATATTCACCAGTTGGTTTTGGAATTGCAGCATTATTAGAAGTGAATTTCGAAGTTGCTCCAGAAGCACTAATCAGTAATTTGGTCTTAATAACCATTTCACCCGATTTTTCTGTTAACAGTACTCCATCTTCTAATTTTTCTACAGATTTAATTAAGGTGTTTTCATAAAGTTTAACATCAGGAAATTCCTTCAATTTATTTAATAAAAATGTATCAAAATCTGTGCGTTTAGAAATAATTCGTGGTACAATATCGTATCCTAATTCTAAGCGCACACTTCTACCCTTTTCATCTCCAAAATGTGTATCCCAAGTTTTAGTAACAATTCGATTATCTACCATTTCTTGTAAATAATTCTCTCCTAATCGTTTCAAAACATAATAAGCATTAGAATCAAAACATTCTCCGCAAACTTTATCTCTGGGAAACTGAGCCTTGTCAACTATAATAAAATCAACTCCTTCTTTAGCCAAAGTTAAAGCAGCAGAAAGTCCCGCAGGACCTGCACCAACAATACAAACATCAGTCTCTATCATATATAATTTTTCTTCGGTTTATGAATACAATTAATCAATAATTGTAATGAAAAAGTTATTTACTAATTTCTTTTAATTCAATTTCAAAAGTAATACTTAAACAAAGTTATAAGATATTCATGATGAATTGACGAATTCATTATTTAAAGTAACGTATCTAAGTTTATCAACTCTTCTAAAATACTTTAGAAATTTTGTGCTTAATTCATCAATTTCTTATCATCTTCATTATAAATAGAAGAACAAAATTATTAATTAACTTTCGTCCAAAGCAATTCTTAATCAGAAAGAATCTTTATTTAGTTTTATTCCAATTTATTGATTGACACACTCAACTAAATCCATAAAGAATCTCCAACAGTCAAGTGTTGAATTTTGGTTTCATCTTCTTTTTTTGAAATATTTTTTAATATTCTAACTGGTTCACTTGGTGGCTCAAACGACAAATCAAAAGTACCAAAGTGCATCGGAATCATGGTTTTCGCTTTCATGATTTTAGCTGCTTCAAAAGCATCACTTGGATTAATGTGACTTGGTGCCATAAACCATTCTGGTCCGTATGCTCCGCAACCAATTAGACAATAATCTATATCAAATAATTGTCCTACTTCCTCGAAGTGATTTCCTTTTCCAGAATCTCCACTAAAGTAAATTGTTTTATCTCCAAATTGAATGACAAATGCACCCCAAAGTTCTTCATTCAAATCCCATAAATATCTTCTACACCAATGTCGAGATGGTAAATAATGAATTTTAATATTTTCAGTTTTATAAGTTTGATACCAACCTGCCGTTTGAATATTATTACTTTTTGTCCATCGACGAATATATTTATCCAATCTTAGGCTGGTCAAATAAGTTGTATTTGGATTATTTTTAGCTAAAAACTTCAAGGTTTTTTTATCACAATGATCACGATGATTATGAGAAACTAAGATATAATCTAAATCTTTGAAACGACTTGGATTCAAAGGCATCTTTGTCAATCTTGGTAAGTTTGGCAAATTAAAAAAGACTGGATCAATTAACAACGTAACACCATTCAATCGAATAAAAAAAGAAGCATGACCTAACCAAACTATTACATCTTTGTCATTATCCAAAAAAGTATCGTTTTCTATAACTGACTGTTTCCATTTATCAGCTTTTTTAATTTTAGCTTGTGGCTTATCACCTGTCAATAGTTTAAAAACATCTCCAAAACCAGTAGTAAATTCAAACTCTCCATTTAAAAAATTTCCTTTTTTATCCAATGGATTACCTTTCCATTCAGTATCTGGAAGTAGATTTTCTAAATCTGGATTTCGTTCGTAACCTTTAGTTAATAATTGTATTTCTTGTGATAATTGCATAATTCATATTGTATTACATCGCAGTATTATAAAGAATTCATTGCGATTTTATTACTAA
>CAZEOC010000098.1:0-11151 GCA_964513525.1 uncultured Saprospiraceae bacterium
GAGTCTAGCCTTATCGAAAATGCGATGTCTCACAACTTTTACGTACGACCTACCGGAATAATTAGAAAAATGTTTAGTGAGACTTTGAAATTGGACTATAAGTACTTCAAAGACCATGGAGTTCACCCATTAATCGGGGATGTTTTTGAATTCGCTGTAGAATCAACTACGTCTCATTATCTGTTTTCTCAGTTCATAGAACGAATGTTAGGGGAAGAAGAGTAATAGCAGAAGGTTAGCAAAAGTCCTTGTTCTCTTTCTGCCCAGCGCTCGAAAAATAAAAGAAGACCGCTTATACAATCATGGATCTCCGCTTCGGAGTAGCCCCTGACCGGATTGAAAACTACGCACGCTTTCTTGCCAGCCATTATGTCACGGATTAAGGTGTGCAGCAGTTAAATAGAAGAGATTAGTAGAAAGGAGCAATGGGATTAGCTAGATGAGTAACCGTTTTATCGTCGTCCTTAGCTCCAAGATGGATAATAGTCCAGTTCTGAGCATCTAGACTATCTCTAATATGTTCGTCAAAACGCTCATGATCGATCACGTAGCACGCAAGTTGCGTTGGTCGGGAAAGACCGACGTAGAGCATTTTCAACGCCGCCATTTTCTGCTTCCCTCTTCTCTCTTTATCGGTTAGTGGAGTGCCTGAAATTTGATTACCTACTTTTTCGCTTTCGTATTTACTCATGAAAGATTCTAGGTAGATTGTCACATCATGGGTCTGCCCCTTAACCGAGTGTACGGTCGCAACTTCTATATCAAAATTATGATAATTTAAAGTATTGACCTGCTCTTGATCCGGCGGCGAAGGTAAAGCCTCAGTTATACCTATTATTCGCTTACTGGGTCCTATAAAACTGTCCAGATTAGACATGTCCTTATCAAATATTGCAAGAAAATTAGGGAAATACGCCCTTGCTGTATTTACAGCATCAGTGTGATGCCCGCGAAGTAAAAGCCGTGTGGTATCGAACAAGAATTTCTTAAAGGCTAAGTATATAGGTTCTGGCTGCTCTTTTAGCGAATTCCTCAGGGACCGGACGGAGTGGTATCGCTTATTCTCTCTTCTAACATTTTTCATTCTCAGTATACGAACCAAGAGTTCTAGAACTACCCTGCTGCGACTTTTAAAGGTACGATCTCCCTCACGGCAGGGACCTAGATAGTCTATGATAGAGTTCCGAGAAGGATAGGGGGTCGCTTTGTTGCCGTCAAAAGCTGGAAAATAATCAGTTAAAGCAGTTTTCTTGTCATGCTCTTTTTTCCAGCACACAGCTTTCACGGAATATGTTGATGGTAAGCTCAAACGGTTGCAATCAATCATTTCTTTCAAGTGCCCCGATACTAGCTCTAACACTTCACTTACTTGCTCCGGGGTATGTGTGAAAATGATTGGCTTCAGGCCCTCTCCTCTCAGTCCGGTAATTGAATAACTGTTGGTTCCAAAGCACTGAAAACGATTGACGCATGTCGCTGTCTGAGTAGTAAGCCGGTGGCTACCTATAAGCCGGCGTACTACTTTTCTATCTACCCATTCGACCGCTTCGTCGTTAATATAGATTCGCTGGTTCTTATCGCCAATGCGCTGAAGCGTACAATCGCCACAGAAGAAAATATCGTCGATAATGCCCTGCTGAGTCGCATCCATATCCTGCATCTCATCCACAAAAATGAATCTAAACCTTTTCTGAATAACGCGAACTATTGCGGGGTGATCCTTTAAATATTTCTGACCGATAGGGTAAGCCTCGTCAAAAGCTAGAACCCCATGTGCACGTAGTCTTTTTTTAAGAGTTAGGACCTTATTGTATGTATCTGTGCTCTTACTTAATATATCCTCGTAAGGTTTTCCTTTACCACATAGAAGCTCGTTATCGTTCGTGAGTCGAGCATTATAATATAGTCGGTCAATAGATTGAGGGCGATTACTCAAATGTGTTTTGTCAATTCTCGCTCTTTCGTGATATTTACGATACAAATCATTATCAATATGATTTGGTCGAAATTTGTAGCGTTTAACAAAGCCGGGAATACACAAGAAATGATTAACAAAGGATTGGATGGTTCCTATAAAATGGGGTGGCTTGAACAAGTGAGGACAGTGCGATCCGATACGCGCTCTGATTTCGTCAACAGCTGCGTTTGTATGTGAAAGCACAAGAATACCTCGGTTTTGAGGTAGTGGACAGTATCGCCCCATAGCAATTAACTTGGCAAGCAATGCTGTGGTCTTCCCACTTCCGGGAACAGCCTGTAAGTCTACTGTTTCAGTACACCTGATGAAGTCCCTCCTTTCTTTATCGAAAGAAGCTTCGGCGGGGAGTAGTATCGCTTCTGCAAATTCAATGTCTGCTTTTTTTATCTCAAACATTGGAGGCGTACTTTATCGCGTCAAATAAATAGAGAAGATGCTTATCTGCCGGATCTATCTCTACGGGGTGCCTAACCGTGGTTTTCCCATCTTCTGACGTTTTGTCGTAGAATCCGTCCTCTATAATTTGAGCCAAAAAATAGGGGGCTTCAGATTTTTTCGCTTTTTTGTTCAATAGTTTTTTCGCTAGATTTTCAGATACATCCCCTTTAGTAATTTCTGGAAAGAATCGCTCCATCACATGTAAATAAGCATCCCCTAGTGAAGAGCGCAGTAGGCTGAACTCTAGTGTCCAGTGTTGCCCAACATAGACCTGAACTGTCTGCTTGTTATATTCTTCTATGAATTTCTCGGTAACGACTTTAGTATTTTTCGCTACTTCAGAGTGGTCTTCTTCGAAGTAATCATAAGACGCCTTTCCTCCTTTGCTCTCCGTTTTCAATTTCCTACCGTAGACCGGTATGTCACAATCAGTGATAAGGGCAACAGGTATATTAATAGGTTGATCTTCTTGTCTGCGCAGGAAAATTTTGGAGTATCTTCCAAAGGCAGTGTTCCCGATATTTATTATGGCGACACCTGCTTGGGTCAAATCTTTAGTGATTTCTCCCTTCGCTTTCAAAGCGCGTGCTAAAGCTGGCAGTAGAATCTCTTCTGACCACCCCTCCACTAAGATTACCCCTTTCGCAAATAGTAGGTTAGACTTCGTCACATCAAGAAATCGCTCTAGGAATTCATAACCATTCGAATCGAGCATCGTATAGGACTCTCCCATTGGGAAGGCACCATCGCCTGTACATAGAATCACGTTTTTTAGTGGAACCTTTGATGCCAAATTAGGGCTATGGGTAGTCAGGATTAGTTGCACTCCTTCTTGTTCTTGTAATGTCTCTATTACCTGCATCTGTGCCTGGGGGTGAAGGTGCGCTTCTAACTCTTCAACTAAGCCAAGCCTCAATCCTTCGTAGCCTTCTTTGCGAAGGTGCAGTAACTCAGAAGCCATAAAAAGGCGATTTAAAGAACCCAGACCTAGGTTGTATTCATCCTTGATGGAAAGTAAGAGCCGTTCTAGGATAGCTGCCAGATTCCCTTTCGTAACGTTGATCTCAGTCTCCTTGCCATCACCAAAGAATGATTTTATATAACGGTCAATCTCGTCTTTAAGCTGTTTCCCTCCTGTATCCGTTAATTGACTCTCTTGTGCTTCTCCTACGGGGAGCGTTGTTAGTTCAACTCCCTCGAAGTATTTTTCAACGGAAAGGTTGAAGTGAGAAAATATCCCCATCAGATGGTGATCGTTCTCTTTTCCTTTAAAAGCATCATGCTCGGCAAAAATCTGTGATATTCTGGAGCCCCTCCTCGGTACCAGCTCAGATTTGGCATCTCTAAGCGGTTTCAGATAGGTAGTCTTTAAAAATTCTCTTGCCTCTGCAGGTAGGGCTGCTCCTTCATCATCCGACCCTGCTCTTACGTCACTTGGTAAAACCTTCTCGTTGTTTCTTCTTACATCGTATGTAAGTCTAAGTTCTATTAATTCCTCCCCCTCCTTGTCTTTTAGAAAAGTAAGAAATGGAATAAAGTGCTTCGCCTCTTCGTCTGTAAACTTAGTGAAGGTCAGTTCAATTCTAAGGTGATTCGTCGATTGGTAGAAATCATCGGGAAGAACTCTTATCCACTCATAACTATGGGTTTTCAGTACGAGCTTAATGGCGTCTACGATCCCAGATTTCCCTGAGTCGTTTTCCCCGATTAGAACGTTAAGACCTTCTTCAAATGGTAGTTCTAAGTGTGGCTTGGTCGGGTCTATGTCTCCTTCAGGATGACCGTATTTTCTGAAATTCCACAATTTTAACAGGCGTAAATACATGGAGGAGAATCATTTTTGGCAATAGCCATTTGGTGAAAGGTCTGCTCCTGCAAGTATAGCGATTATCCCTCTACTTAATTCTTATGGATTTCATTAATCAGTTCGGGGAGTAGAAGCTAATTGGTATTAATGTGATGTGTCGGTGCGCCTGGGTCTGCTTTTTTCTTTTTTCTGAAGCTCTCCGTTCGGAGTACGGTTGTGGATCTACCCGTTGTTGGCTTTGTTGCTTTCTCCAAGGTGCGCGAATGTGCTGCTCGTCGTGACCCTAACGACTTCTCTGGTCGATTTTTGCGAGATAGCCGCTGAGGTCAAAGGAAGCTTATAGGCTATCTTGGATCGACTAAAGTCTCGATAATCTCAATCACTTTGCAATCAGAACACTCGACTATTATGAGTAACTACCGCAAGATTCCTTACCCCGAACCAAAGAACGGCCTGGAAGTACTTCTTGAAGAATCTCGCAATATCAGTGGCGTAATGAAACAAAGGCTTACTAAAGCTCCTTTACTGGCCAATATTTTCGTCCGACCTGAAAAAAAGGACGGTATCAACAAGGAGCGAAAAATACGGAGAGAAAGACAATGGGACTTCGTGAATGCTCGCTGGGAGGATATTTACGAAGAGAACATGAAAGCTAAGAAACACACCGACTTCGAAGGTTTATATGCCTTTGCCGAATTGAAGGCTTCAAAGGAGGTAGAAGGAAAAGAGTGGGTGTTTCGATATGTGGGTATCTCCCGAAACGTAATGACTCGTCTGAAGCAACATTCTTGGGGAAATGAATCTAACACTGCGACGCTGGCACACTTAATTGCTAAGCAGCAGAAATTAACGGATGACGAACGAGCAGTATTAAGTAGGAAGAAAAGAGCTGAGGCAACGCTAAAAACTCAGATCACTAAAAAACTAGAAGCCAGCCGGAAAAACATACGGGACAATTTTGTAAGGCAGTACAAAGTCGTCGTCTTTCGTCTGGAAGATGAGCGAGACTACAGTATGTACTTTCATGAGGTCGTAGTTGCAGGTATTCTCAGATGCTATTGGAATAGTTTTCGGACTCACTAACCAGCATTCCAAATTGCCACTACTAGCCCAATCGCTCAAACTCTTCTACAGAGAACCGCTCTTTCTGTAAATGGAACCGTTGTGCGTAGTCTTCAAAATCGTCGTACAGCCCTCTAGGCATTCCTTGGCTCACAATTTTTACTCGCGACAATTGCGCTGCAGTGGCTGACGGGATCAAATAGACACATAGTAAATTCAGAAGTCTTGTCGCTTCAGCAGGAACCTCCGTCCGAAAGTGTGGATAGTCGTAATCTACTGCAAATTGAGTGTCTCCCGTCGCGTGAAATGCTAGGGGGTAACCCATTAGGTCTTCAGCTCTCATGATCTCTAGTTGTTGCTCTTCCCCGAGCACGTCAAGTACTTCTGGAGCAACTAGAATACCTTGTAATACATCGTTAACATCTTCGATTCGCCAATCATCAGATCTACTCACCAACATAGTAAATCGAGAAATACCCATCAGAAGAAAAACGGAACTCTGGTCGAAAACGGTACGATCACTCTCTGATCCAGTGATCAAATATTGAAAGGCATCACGTAGGAACGGTATGTTGGAGGTGTGGGAGTACAAGCCATCCCATTCTAGAAATTCGGCAACGTATATTTCGTTTCCTGGAGCCCCTAAAAACTCCCTAAGGAAGTCCAGGTAGTGAGTTTCATAGATGGCTGAACGCCGTTCCAATAGCTCCATCATCAATTGCAGCCGCAAAGCACCGAGCCTATCGGAATAAGTCATGACAAGGTCTAGACTTATGTTGCGGTCAAACTCAAAAACGGGCGCTACCAATAAGTTTTCAACTACTTCTGCCACCCTCGAGTCGATAGCTACACCGACTGGTGCTGCCAGATTACTTGCGTTGTCTAAAATAAGACGCTCCGCTACCTCCCGATAATCAGAGCGATAGCGTGCCATTGCTAAATGACCTGGTTGGACGAAATGCAGCAGATACGCAAGGAGGCTCGACCCTGGTAGTGAAGAAGTAGACATAAGGCTCGTTATTAAACCATCTAATCGATTCCAATAAGTCAGCTTATCTTGAAAGTCGACACCACAATCAGCACCTGACAATTGCGCCCGGAAAAACAGATTGTACATTAAGTCAAGTACGTTTGCGTCATTCGGAAGATCTGCCAAGCACTCTAATAAGGTCATTGATAATAACGCTCGCTCCCCATTCTCCTCCAAAAATACAGGATTCATGAAACGATCGCTAAACACCCGTGAAACATTAATAATTAGTTGTACATCATCGGAATCCCACTCTCCGGATGCACGACAAAACAAAAAGGCCTTGTGAACCAATTTGATCAATAAGTCGGGAAAAGGCTCATAATCTTCTGGGCAACCTCTTGATCAAAGATATTTTTTACGGAGTTGATCTTCGTGTAAGAAGAGAGGGTATTTGTAACTTTCTCCAGCAGCTGTTCAAGTTCTCCACGACTATCCTCACGAGGAGCGACTTGAGATAGCAGATAGACAACATCCTCCTTGAAGTTGAATTCAACTCGGTCATATAATTCGTGAATTCTCTTTTCATAATTACGGAGAATCGTTGTCGGTATACGCGCTGCCAACTGCAACAAGAGAAAGATTGCCCCACCAATCTCTTGCTGATTATTCTCCATATTGGAAGTTGATTCGTACAAATCTTCATCTTCATCGTCCAATTCAGCGAACGCTTGCTCCAATGCCTCATGGTCTGCAACAAGACTATCGATCGCTTTAAATAGACTAGCGCAAAAAAATGGATCTTCTCCCGCTTCGCTAATGAAGGCCAAGTCAAGCACCACATACAGCTTTCTCGTTGCCATCCGATCTGCATAATCACTTTGTGGTACCGACTCTAACAATTTCACTATACCCCGTCGAAATGCTTGCCGTCCTTTTAGTTGCATCTTCTGATACATCCGGGTGGCGGCTTCCAGCAAAGGTTCGTTCCAGTCAGGGTCGAAATAATGCTGCATCAGGTCATAAAAAAGAGCGTCTATCCCTCCCGATTTTGCCCACCTTATCAGACGTTCTTCACTACCCTCCACTAAAAGGGAATAAGTAAAGAAGGCATAGCGATTCCGAAGGAATCTTCCTTGGGGGGCAGATGCTCCTTCTTCCTGCTCAGACCGAAGCCGTGCGAACACCTTATCAAGAAGTTCTTCTTTCCCTTGACGAGTAAGTGCTCCAACGAGCAATTGGCAAATATTCCAAAAGAAGGTATCCCGGCTCAAGTACACAAACTGCTCCGCGTTGATTGTTTGGGCCATATATCTGGCCGTGAGATACTCCTGAATGGCAACGGAACTGAAGCCAAACCGCCAGCGCTCTCCGATCGCATTTCGGTCCAAAGACCCTAATCCATGCTCTGATAGGTTTATAGCTTTCGCAAAGTCTTCCCCATGGATGCTATCAGCTTGAAACCGAAACACTTTCTGAAAACTTACTGATCGGGCAAAGGAAAAATCTGCCTCCTGAAGCTCCGCTCCCGCAATGTCTTTTTGCCGCAAATTGTAATCAGCTAACCATTGGTAGACCTCCTCATACAGATCGTACTTTGATCTTATTCCTTTCAATTTTCGTAGGGCAACAGGCAGCGGCTGGTTTAGATAAACCAGAACGACGTAGGAAAGAATCAACGGTGAGTGGGCATACTCTCGTAAAATGGCGTTGCGCCCGATAACTTCCTTATGAAGTAAAGTCACCGATTTATCCTTATCCCCTAATCGACCAACGGTAGCTTCCAGGTATCGCTCGATTGAAGCGGAGTTGAAGCCTCGAATACGGAACTTTCGTGCCTCTTGAAAGTGCTGATCAAAAAAAGCATACGGCCGGCCTAGAAGCGTATAATTCAAGTAGCCACGTCCTTCCTTGAACTGTCGTATTAAGCGCCTGAACTTCTTTCTGTTCGGTTGGCTTAATTCATCAAAACCATCAAAAATAAAGTGGAAGTGATCTCCTAGTAGCCTCAGTACCTCTAGGTAAGTATCCGTATTGCAGGAAACGTACTGCTCGGCTAAATATGATACTATTACTGAAGGGCTGTCTAGAGATAAAATCTCCTTAAGATTTACGTGAATCGGAATCCGGTCCAGGCTAAGACGTCCTCCTGCCCACTCGTGGCACAGCCAGTTGGCAAAGGTCGATTTCCCTACCCCAGGATTACCCATAACCAGTGTCTGCGGGTATGCATTCACCAAAACTTCAGTAGCGTAATTCGTGGCCATCTGCCCTAGGTCAAATTTCCTTTCTTGAACCTGTCGGCTGGGGCCCTCCTGCTCCAGCTTCACGTAACTGTCTTCTTTTCTCAAATCCTCTTCACTCAGGAAGGAGAGCGCAACATAATAGTCACTCATGGCCATTTCCATAAACTTTCCCTCTATATCTCCAGAAATACTAATCTTTTTGAACCGTTCACTATCCGTGTAGCGTAGCGCCAGTAATGCTGGTAAAGTCAACGCCAACTGGACGACCTCCGGTGTAAGTTTTCCCTTTCGGCTAATTCCCAAAGAAGACGGATCGTGGGTTTCAAAAAAAATCTGTAAGTCCTGCTCCTTACGTACGTTACTCAATAGCCCACTGAAATCCTTTGCAACTTGATTAGAAATCTCTACCGATTTATAGAGAGCGTTGATTCCTTTGGATTGAGCGTATAGAGTAGATAATACCATAGCTGCAATTTACAAATTAACTTCAGGGCGCGGCCGCAGGATGCAAAGCAAATTGGACTAGCAGGGTAGGGGACTTACACCATCAACATTGTTGCCAAACTACCCACACCGTCCGCCCCCGCCGTTCGGCCAGCTTTTGGACACCTCCAGCTCGCAGCCCGACAGTGTCGAACCGTGCTGCTTAGTACGGACGGCCCAATCAATTTTTACGAGTGTATTCTAAACCAGTAGAAACCGGAGAGGGCCCCAGTTCATCAAATACCGGCTCCAGAGCGTGTGAAGAAGACAATTCGAAAAGGTAAGGATCGACAATTTGAACATCCCAGTCCGCCCGCACAAGAACGAGGTAATGTTGCAGTAAATCTTCCCATTCCTCAGCGTCGAGCTCATTAACGCGTGGACAAATCACCACTAACCGCGAATTATCCTGACGGTCAACAACGAGGTCTAAGGGAAGCTCTCCAACCGTTTGGCGGATGTACACGGGAAATTTACGAGCCGCTATGGTACGGGCAATGTCGGTATGAAACCAACTACTGTAACCTTCAGGCGGCCGGCGCTCATAGTCTGTTGTGGGAACCATGTTTTCCGTTACGGGGTCCGGAACGTGGAAGTTTTGACAGTGAGAAAGCAATTTATTCTGCAATTCGCCCCTGAGTGCCCCGGGCGGCTGGGAGCAAAACACTATCAGCTGGTCTTTCGCCCTACTCACCGCAACGTTAAACCGCTGCTTGAAGATGTCTTTAGTCGAAGGGTTGGCCTCATGACCGGGAGCAGTAACCAACGAAAGCAAAATTACGTCGCGTTCGGCTCCCTGGAAATCAGGCGGCATTCCCGCGAAAATCTGTCTTTTATTTAATTCTTTCCCCGGTATCCTTTGTTCCAGCAAGCGCTGAATAACCTTATGCTGCCAGTCTCCGAGTAGCGTGATAATACCGATACTTGTATCTCCATCCGGGTCTCGGCCAATGATTTTTTTGACGTGGTCAACGATCCATTCCGCTTCGACGGAATTATATGGAGTTTTCCCTTTTTCCTCAATTTGAGCCCCCGTTACCATTACCGCCTTCAGGGGATTCACCCGGTCGGAACTAACCTTCCTCAGTGGTAGTAAAGGCCGTTCCAAAGGTCCGTAACAAATATCGTTGGAGTATTGGATGATTTCGGGCATACACCGAAAGTGCTCACGCAGGGTAATAGACCTACAGGGAAGTAAATCGATCAGGTTAAATAAACTGTCGTCTCCGACCAGCCGGTCCGCCAGCGGTAATCCGCTTAGGTGGGTAGTTGCAATCGCTTTAAAACGATCGTTTTCGGTGCCGACGAAAAGCTTGGATATCTGCTGGTCGTCACCAATTACCACTAGTTGCTCGGTAAGAAAGAGTAAGGACAAAGCGGGAGAACTCAGCATACTGGCTTCGTCAACAATTACCACGTCAAACATCTCCTTTTCGGGGTTCACCGACGCTGTAAAAGCCGCTATGGTACTTACTATACAGGGGATTTGCGGAAGCACCTTACTAAGCTCCGCACGCGCTTTGTCTTTAAGGTTCCGCTTTTTACTGAAGCGGAGCCAGTTGTTGAGGTACCGTTGAAACTCATTGGGCTCTTCTACCCGCTGGCACAACTGTAGCCCGGTATGTGCCGCTAGCAAACGTCCCGTCTGTTTCCATCTCTTTTCATCAATGTCTCGGAACACGCCAAGTCCACCGTCCGCGTTAGTGGCCAGATAAGACGTTAAGCGGTTGTAGGCATGACGGTGGAGTAAGGCAGCTTCTACTTCAGCAACCGTTAGGGGCCGGCTACGGGGAGAGGCCTTGAACTCGCGCAGCGTAAGCGGGAAAACAGCGAACAACTCTGATTCAATGCCTAAGGCAGCGTAATAGTCTTTCTGTAAGGCTGTTTTCGCGGTGGCCTCAGCATAAAAGTTGATGTAGTGCGGAACGTCCCGTTTCGTTAGGCACCGGTCCAGGTTCATGATCAATTGATCCAACTGGTGATGACGCTTTAGTTCCTCCCGTCCACGGGCAATGACCGTCTGAAGTTCCTTCCGCCTTGCCCTAGACACACAATGATCCTCAGCACGTCGAAACATTGGTAGTAGCCCATCGGAATAGCATTCATTAAGCGACAAACCGAGCCAGGTAGACAACCGGGCAGCATAGGGTTGGTACTGCTTGGCTAC
>CAZEOC010000099.1:0-10984 GCA_964513525.1 uncultured Saprospiraceae bacterium
GAAGATTTATCGTTTATGATTTCTCAAAAAATCCATTATCAAATGTCAAAGTTGAATTAGGTAAAGCTTTATTTTATGATGGAATTTTGTCCAAAGATAATTCCATTTCTTGTGCAAGTTGTCACAGTCAATATTCTGCTTTTACACATGTTGACCATGAATTGAGTCACGGAATTGAAGATAGAATTGGTACTCGAAATTCTTCTTCACTAATGAATTTGGCTTGGCAACCCATATTTATGTGGGACGGTGCAATCAATCATTTGGACATGCAGGCTTTAGCACCAATTTCGCATCCAGACGAAATGGGCGAAAGCATCAAAAATGTAATCATAAAATTACAAAAAGAACCTCGTTACCAAACTGCTTTCTATGAAGCTTTTGGCGATAGTACTGTTACAGGAGAACGAACATTAAAAGCAATTTCTCAATTTTTGTTAACCTTAGTTAGTGCCAATTCCAAATACGATAAAGTCAAAAGAAACGAAGCTAAATTTACAGCACAAGAAGCTAATGGTTACGAAATTTTTAAAATCAACTGTTCTGCTTGCCATCAAGAACCTTTATTTACGAATCATAAATTTGAAAATAACGGTTTACCAATTGATACCAGTTTGAATGATTTTGGGCGAATGAAAATCACACAAAACCCTAAAGACGCTCAAAAATTCAAAGTCCCAACATTACGGAATTTAGAATTTTCTCATCCGTATATGCATGATGGACGATTTAGAAAAATTCGTCAAGTGATTAATCATTACACAAAAGGAATTGAACATTCCGAAACCTTATCTCCAATCTTAGAAAAACCAATTGTACTAACAGATAGAGAGAAAGTGGATTTAACTGCTTTTTTATTAACATTGACCGATAAGGAATTTTTATTTAATCGTGATTATAGTTACCCGAGAGAATTTTTTGGAAAGTAGTATGATTTTTATAAAAAAATAAAAATAATAATAAAATGTAATTTTTTTTTTATAATTGTATTATTATTTAATCGTTATGAATTCTAAGGCCTTAAAAAATCGTAACATAAACAATTTAATTCATGAAACAAATAATTTTTTTTTCTGTATTTATTCTCACTTTAACTTCCTGTACTGTAGTTACCAATGATGTTGAATTTGAAACTTTGACTATTATAGAAAGTCAAGAAACTTATAATATCAACTCTAAAAAGGATTTAGAACAATACATTACAGAGAGAGTAAAGTCCCAAAAAATTTCAATTAAGGAAGTTGTTTTAGAAGATTATGAACATCATACTTATAAGAAAATCATCAAATCAAAATATATAGATGAAAATGGTGACATAGTCTCACACTCAATTCCTCTTAAAAATTTTGCTAAAAGCATTTCTAATGATGGAATTGAATATGCTGCTGGTTGTGATATGAAATGTAAGCCTAAGGGAAGTTGTTGTGGTTGTGACCAAACAGTTACCGAACCTTGTGCGAGCCAGATTTGTAGTTGTAATGATGCCTGTAATGTTCCAGGTGTAACAGGTAGTTGTAATGCTTCAGTATCCTTCTAAACTTATTTAACTAAACTTATTATTCTTAACTTATTGTTGATTGTTAATACCAATGATTTTAATTTATAAGTTAAGAATAGTTATAATTTAAATTAATAATGAAAAATGTATTTTTAATTTTATTTTCAATTTTATTACTAACTTCTTGTGTTAAAGAAGAAGGAATAGCACCAAGTATTTATGATTTAACTTTCAATTCAGAAGGGAAATCTTATGATATAAAAACAGATAATGATTTGTCGACATTTGCAGCAGAAAGACTAAAACTTAAATCTCTTAATAGTCTAAAGTCTGTTTATCTTGAAGAAGCAACGGATTCTCAAGGAGATTATTATCTTGTAAGAGGCAAATACTTTGATGTAAAGAAAGAAGTAATGATTACTTTTGGAATACCATTAAGTTTCACAACTTCTGATAGAACTAAAGCTGCTACTGGTGAATGTACTATGAAGTGTGAGGCAACAGACGGTTGTGTTGATGGTTGTGAACAAACTATTCATGAACGATGTAAAAGACAAACTTGTAGGTGTTCAATGGGCGGAAAATGTAATGCAGCAATGAGTTTCTAATTTTTTTTTTGTTGGAAAATAAATGTTTAGAAGGGTATTTCATCTTAGGATGAAGTACCCTTTTGTGTTATTAGATTAATTTACAATATTCTATAATTCAAAAATGTATCTTTGTAATCTACTTTTTAATTAGGTGTAATCTCACCTAATTAAAAATGGTGTTTAAATAGGTTTATCGGTTACTATTCAGAAGACAGATGTCAGACCGTTTTACTATCAGATGTCAGATGTTTTGAAATATATTTTCTGACAATCGAAGATGGTCTGACAGCGAAGTTGTCTGATTCCTGACTTCTTGCTGAATAGTAATGTTTATCGTTTATGTTTTATAGTTTACCAAAAATGGCAAAGAAGCAAATAATCAAAGTACAAGGCAAGGAAATCAAATTAACTTCAAAAGGAACAGAAGAGTATATCAACTTAACTGATATGGCGAGAAATCTGGACGGAGAAGCTGGAGAATTTGTCAAAAACTGGTTGCGAACTGGTGCTACGATTCAATTTTTGGGCGTTTGGGAAAAGGTACACAATCCTGATTTTAATTCGGTGGAATTCCACCAAATTAAAGCAGAATTGGTGGATAATCGGAATTTGATGTCTGCAAAAAAATGGATTGCTCGAACGAATGCAATTGGTTTACAAGCAAAAGCTGGTCGTTATGGCGGAACGTATGCACATAATGAAATTGCTTTACAATTCGCTGCATGGCTGAGTCCTGAGTTTCATGTTTATTTGGTAAAGGAATTTAAACGCTTAAAATTTGAAGAAGCGGAAGCCCAAAAAGATAGTTTGGAATGGAATGTAAAACGTCTATTATCCAAAGTGAATTATAAAATCCAAAATGATGCGATTAAAAATAATTTAATTCCTGCCAATTTAAAAACCAGTGTGAAAGGAGCTTATTATGCTTCGGAGGCAGATTTACTGAATGTCGCTTTATTTGGAATGTCGGCGAAAGAATGGAAAAATATTACACAAGGCGAAAAGAAAAGAGGGAATTTACGAGACAATGCAACGCCTGCACAATTGTTAGTTTTGGCGAATTTAGAAACACATAATGCAGAATTTATAAAAGATGGTTTATCTCAAGATGAACGCCTTGAAAAGCTCAATGAAATCGCAATTTATCAAATGCAGTTATTGGTGAATATGGATTTGGAGTTTTAGTAGTGTAAATTTTGATTATAAATCTTTAATTTTTTTTAATGCAGCAGACAACAAATATCAAAAACCTCTTCCAAAAATGGTCGGGTGAAACAGTAGAAAATATAAAAGCAATTGCGGCTTCGGGTTCTAATCGTAAATATTACCGAGTTTCGGGAAAAACGAAAACGGCGATTGCGGCTTATAATCCGAATCAAGCTGAAAATCAAGCATTTATTCAGTTTACGAATCATTTTCAATCGAAAGGAATCCGAGTGCCAGAAATCTATGCAGAAGATTTAGATAATGATATTTATTTGCAGCAAGATTTAGGTGATTTATCTTTGTATCAATCTCTATTTGCGAATAGAAATGGTCAAGAGTTGACGGCGGATTTGTTAGAAAAATATAGAAAATCTGTAGCCGAATTGGCGAAAGTTCAGATTTTAGGACATCAAGGTTTGGATTATGAAAATTGGTGTTTTCAGATTACAGAATTTGATAAACAGTCAATGCTTTGGGATTTGAATTACTTCAAATATTACTTCTTGAAAGTAAGCGGTTTGGACTTCGATGAAGTAAAATTGGAAAAGGATTTTCAAGTATTAACGGATTATTTAGATACTGCGAATCGGAATGCTTTTATGTTTCGAGATTTTCAAGCTCGGAATATTATGTTGGTTGATGATGAACCATATTTGATTGATTATCAAGGTGGTAGGAGAGGAGCAATGGCTTATGATTTGGCGTCTTTATTAGGTCAAGCCAAAGCAGATATTCCTTTTGAAACTCGGGATATTTTATTAAATGAATATTTGAAAACAGCGGCGGAATTAGACGAAAATTTTGATAAATCCGAATTTTTAAAATTCTATTATCCTTTTGTTTTAATTCGTACAATTCAAGTTTTGGGAGCGTATGGATTCCGTGGTTTGTATGAGAAAAAGCCACACTTTTTGTCGAGTATTCCTTTTGCAATGAAAAATGTAATTTGGGTAATTGAGCAATTGGAACAGTTAAATCCTAAGTTAAAGTCAGCACTTGATTATTTATTAGAAATCTTATCGAAACTGACAAGTCATCAAGATTGGAATCAATATTTACCGAAAGGCGATAATGGAAAATTGACGGTTACAGTTAGTAGCTTTTCCTATAAACGAGCAATTCCAATAGATTTATCTGGAAATGGCGGCGGACATGTTTTTGATTGTCGAGCGATTCATAATCCTGGACGTTATAAACCATATAAGAAAATCACTGGTCGAGATGAGGCAGTAATTGAATTTTTATTAGAAAAATCAAATATTGTAGAATTTATAGAAAATGCGAAGCGTATTGTTTTGCCTTCGGTTGAGCGATATATGGAACGAGGATTTACGAGTTTGATGGTGAGTTTTGGCTGTACTGGCGGACAACATCGCTCGGTTTATTCTTGTGATCAAATGGCGAAATTCCTTCAAGAAAACTATGATGTGAATGTAGTTGTCAATCATATAGAACAGGAAATAAAAGGTTGGGTAAATTGATGTGGTAAATTTTTTTAGATAAACTATTATCGCTTTAACAAAAGGTAGGAATAAATTTATTCCTACCTTTTTTAGTTTTTGCTTACTTTTAGGATATAATACTAATTTAGATTAGTGTTATCTGAACTATTTATTATTAAAAACCAAGTTGAATGAAAACTAAATTATCTACTGTAATAATTCCTGTATTAATCCTATTGTTATTTGGTTGTACGAAAAAATATGAAACTCCTAAAGTTTTAGTTTTCTCAAAAACAGCTGGCTTTCGACATACTTCTATCGAAAGTGGTGTAGCAGCGATTCAAAAATTAGGCAAAGAAAATGGGTTTGAAGTTGACCATACAGAAGACAGCCGAGATTTTACAGAAGAAAAATTAAAAAAATATGCAGCAGTTGTTTGGTTAAGCACGACAATGAATGTGTTAAATGAAGTCGAACAAGCAGAGTTTGAGCGATATATTCAAGCTGGTGGAAATTACGTTGGGATTCATGCTGCAGCAGATACAGAATATGATTGGGCTTGGTATGGTGAATTAGTTGGCGGTTATTTTAATGGACATCCTAATAATCCGAATGTTAGAAGTGCAGCTTTAGATGTATTGGATAGTACGCATATTTCTACTAAAATGCTTCCTAAAAGATGGATGCGAACAGATGAATGGTATAATTATAAAAACCTGAATCCGAATGTACATCCGCTTTTACGCATTGATGAATCGACTTATGAAGGTGGAACAAATGGAGAGAATCATCCGATGGCTTGGTATCATGAATTTGATGGTGGACGAGCATGGTACACAGCTGGTGGACATACAGAGGAATGTTTTTCCGAGGATTTGTTTTTGCAACATATTTTAGGCGGAATACAATATGCAATTGGTGAGAATAAAGGATTAGATTACTCTAAAGCAACAACAGTAGCGATTCCACAAGAAAATCGGTTTCAAATGACGGTTTTGACAACTACTTTTAATGAACCGATGGAAATGGAAGTTTTGGAAGATGGTTCGATTCTTTTTGTAGAACGAAAAGGTGCAATTAAAAAGTATGATGTTAAAACAGGGGAAGTGATTTTGATTGATACAATTCCTGTTTTTACAGAATTTGAAAATGGTTTGTTGGGATTGGCATTGGATCCAAATTATGCAAATAATAATTGGATTTACTTGTTCAATTCGCCAGTTGGAGATAAGGCAAAACAACATGTTTCTCGCTTCGTCTTGAAAGATGACAAATTGGATAAAAAATCTGAAAAAATCGTTTTAGAAATTCCGAATCAGCGTGAAACTTGTTGTCATTCTGGTGGCTCTTTGGAATTTGATGCAGCTGGAAATCTATATATTTCCGTTGGTGATGATACAAATCCTTTTGAATCTGCTGGTTTCGCTCCAATTGATGAACGAGATAACAGAAGCGGTTGGGATGCTCAAAGAAGTTCGGCTAACTCTAATGATTTACGTGGTAAAGTTTTAAGAATCAAGCCTTTAAAGGATGGAACTTATAGTATTCCGGAAGGAAACCTTTTTCCAGAGAATACGCCAAATACACGCGCTGAAATTTATGTTATGGGTTGCCGTAATCCATTTAGAATCTCAATTGATAATAAAAAGAAGTATCTGTATTGGGGCGATGTTGGACCTGATGCTGGTGAAGATGGCAAAAACCGAGGAGCAAAAGGACATGACGAAGTAAATCAGGCTCGACAAGCTGGTTATTTTGGTTGGCCTTATTTTATTGGTAATAATAAACCCTATCATGATTTTGATTTCACATCAAATAAATCTGGTCGTATTTTTAATGCGGAACAACCTATTAATGATTCTCCTAATAATACTGGCGTTCAAGAATTACCTGCGGCTCAAAAAGCTTTAGTTTGGTATCCGTACGCAAAATCGGAGGAATTTCCATTAACAAAAAAAGGTGGACGAAATGCAATGGCGGGACCAGTTTATAATTATGCAGATTATGAAAATGCATCAAATCGTTTTCCGAAATATTATGATGAGAAATTATTCATTTATGATTGGATGCGTGGCTGGATAAATGTGGTGACTTTTGATGAAAACGATGATTATTACAGTATGGAAGCTTTTATGCCGTCTGAAAAATTTCATAATCCTGTAGATATGGTGATGAATAAAAAAGATGGTGCTTTATATATTTTGGAATATGGAACCAAGTGGTTTTCTGAAAATGAAGATGCTCGACTGATTCGGATAGATTATATTGATGGAAATCGACAACCTAAAATTGCGCTTTCTGCAAATAAAACGAAAGGTGCAGCACCTTTTGAAGTCCAATTTTCATCAGATGGAACGGAGGATTATGACCGACATGATTTGACTTATGAATGGACATTTACTAATAATAAAATACAATCGATTGAAAAAAATCCAATATTTACCTTTCAAGAAATTGGAAAATACACGGTAAGTTTAAAAGTGACAGATGAGATTGGAAGTGTTTCAACAGCAACTTTGGATATTGAGGTTGGAAATGATTTACCAGAAGTTGCTTGGAAATTAAATGGAAATTCGACTTTTTATTTTGATAATCAACCAATTGATTATCAAGTAAATGTGAAAGATACAGAAGATGGAATACTTGGAAATGGAATTGATGATAATCAAGTCGTTATTACAATGGATTATTTAGAGCGAGGTTTTGATAAGACAGAAATTGCCCAAGGTCACCAAACTATATTAACAAATGTAAAAACGGCGGAAGGAAAAAAATTGATGGAAGATTCTGACTGTAAAGCTTGTCATTTGATGAAGGAAAAATCTGCTGGACCTGCTTATATGCAAATAGCAGAAAAGTATGTAACAGAAAAGGAAGCCGCAGTGACTAAATTAGCAACAAGAATCATCAAAGGAGGAAGTGGTGTTTGGGGTGAAACCTTAATGTCAGCACATCCACAAGTGAGTCAGAAAGAAGCTGAAGCAATGGTTCGTTATATTTTGTCTTTGAATGAAAAAGTAAAACAGTATAACCCAAAAGGTACTTTTATAGCCAAGGAACATCTTGAAACGAAAACGACTGGAAATTATGTTTTCACGGCAAGTTATACAGATAAAGGTGCAAATGAATTCAGCCCTGCAATTAGTCAAGAAGTTTTGATTTTAAGACATCCGAAGTTATTATTTAAAGATGTAGATGAACATTCCGAAGATGCCTTATTGGGAGAATTGTATGGAAATGAAAAAAAAGCTATCCAAGTACCTCAGAATGAGAAATACAAATGGATGAGAGATTTAATTCACAATGAATATTTGAAGTTTAACCAAATTGACTTAACTGGAATTAATCAATTATTGCTACATATTCCTGTTCCGAAAGGTTATTTTGAAGGCGGAACAGTGGAAATTCGTACGGGTTCTACTACTGGTGAAATGATAGGTTCTGCAAAATTAGAACTTGGTCAGGTGAAACCATTTACGATTGATTTAAAGTCCACAAAAGGTAAGCAGGATATTTTCTTTGTATTTAAAAATCAAGAAAACCCAAAACAACAAATTGCAGGAGCGATTTCGGTTACTTTTCTAAGTGGTAAATCAGAATTATAAATCGCTATAATTATTAATTAATAATAACTTTTAATATTTATATAATTAAGATGAATTATAGACTTTTAATGATTTCAATAATCTTATTAATAACAGCATGTCAAGATGTGAAAAACGAAACTCCAAAAGTATCAAATATTACTAATACGGAAGATAGAGTAGCGGTTGCTTACGAAGAAAAGGAAGCAGATTTAAAAGCATTATTTGAAAAAAAAGGACTTAATTGGAATGGTTTTGAAGTCTTTTTCCGAGTATTTAAGAAAGAAGAAATACTGGAAGTTTGGGCAAAAGATACGAATTCAAAACAATTCATTTTTATCAAAAATTATCCTTTTTGTACTAATTCAGGGATTTTAGGTCCAAAACGAAAAGAAGGTGATTTTCAGATTCCGGAAGGTTTTTATTTCATTAATCGGTTCAATCCAAAATCAAAATTTTATCTTTCTTTAGGTTTAAATTATCCGAATGAATCGGATTTGATTTTGAGTGATAAAACACAACCTGGAAGCGATATTTTTATTCATGGAGCTTGTGTTTCCGTTGGTTGTGTATCAATTACAGATGATAAAATCAAAGAAGTTTATGTATTAGCAAATGAAGCGAAAAAGAATGGACAGCAAAAAATTGAAATTCATTGTTTTCCTTTTAGAATGACAAATGAGCAAATCAAAAAATATACGAATTTGACAAAACGATACGATAGTTATTCTGTCTTTTGGGAAAATTTGAAAGTTGGTTATGATGCTTTTGAAGCAAATAAGCAATTATTTAAAATTGAGATAGATGAAAAAGGAAAATATCTGATTTAATAAATTATTATACTCATTTAATTATTTCTTGCAAATTAAATCATGTAATTTTTAATAAATAATGCTTTAGAAAGTAATAAATTTATTATTCATTATATGAAATTTATGAACCAGAGCGTTTGTATATTTATATGCTTTGTAGGACTTTACTTTGGTACTAATTTTGACTATTAAATAATGATGTGTTTTAATATATAAGTGTTTGATTAATAGTTTTGAATAGGCTAATCGAATTTAAATAGACCAAATAATTTAATGAATTATATAGAGGCTTTAAGAAAGATAATAGGGAAGGAGCAAACTTATGAAAAAACGATTTTAGATATTGTAAATCTATTGATTCCTCAATTGATGTATTTTCCACTTACGGATATTCCTGAAATTATACGTATAATTGATAAAGTTGAGGAACGTAAACATCCACAATCAATTTCTCCATTGAATATTTTAATGCATGCTTTATTAAAATATAAAAAATCAGATTATCAAGCATCGATTGATTTGATAACTAAAGTTTTAGATGACCCAACTTTTGAACTTTCAAATAAAATAAGAGCAGCGATATATACAACAATTGCAATTAACCATAGAAGTATTGGCGAAAGAGATACTGCATTTAGTTATTTTCAAAAGTCTTTAGAGTTAAATGATAAAGACTTATCTATTCCATATTTGAATTACTTATTGGGACTTAACTTATATCACATTGCAGAAATATATGGTGAGTTAGAAGAGTTCAATGAAATGTTAGAGAAACATCAATTATTCTACAAAACAGCTCAAATCCAAGAAAATATTGATTTAGAAAATAGAGCATTGAATGGACTTGGTAGAGCGTATATTGGACTTGGTCATTTTGATATTGCTTTAAACTATTTTCAATCCGCTAATGATAATGCTCAGAAGTCTGCGAATCTCCCATTCATTGCCAGAAATTTACATGATTTAGGATATATTTTTGATTTATTGGAAGATACAGAGCAATCACTTTTGCATTATCAAAAAGCGTTTGACCTAAGAATTGAAAATGGATATAAAAATGCTGCGATTACTACACAAATTGCAATAAGTAATGTATTAATCAAACAAAATAAATATGCGGATGCAATTGAAGTTTTAGAAGTTGCAAAAGAAACTGCTACTGAACTCAATGTGAAGCGAAAGCTGAGTGAAATATTAGAAAAGTTATCTTTCGTTTATGAAAAAGAGCAAAATTTCGAGAAAGCCTTATTTTATCATAAAGCATTTCATCAATTAAAAGTTAGCTTAGATAATGTTGATAAAACGCTATTAGAATCACAAAGAGTTCGAGAAGCGAATACTCAATTGAAAGCACAAAAGACCTTAATTGAAACTCAAAAAAAGAAAATTGAAAGCACTTATGAAAAACTAAAAGTTACGAATACTTATCTTGAAAATTTTGCGACTGTTGCGGCACATGACTTGAAAGCTCCGATTAGAATAGCGTCGAGTTTTGCCAAAATAATTGAGAAGAAATATAATGATAAGTGGGATAAAAGTGATGCGGAATACTTCTCTTATATTACAACAAATATTGGTAAATTGGGACAAATGATAGATGATTTGTTAGCTTTATCTAAACTTGACCAAGACCTTTTACCTGCTCAAAAAGTGAATGTTTCTAAGATTTTGAATGATGTAGAAAAACGACTGTATGAAAAAATTCGAGATTCAAAAGCAAGTCTGACTTATCAACAAGATATTCCTAATTTGATGGCACATCCTTCTTTGATTACACAATTATTCCAGAATTTAATTGATAATGCGATTAAATATAGTGGGAATAATATTCCTGAAATAAAGATAATCACTA
>CAZEOC010000100.1:0-10821 GCA_964513525.1 uncultured Saprospiraceae bacterium
CAGTATGATGTTTTTTCTTCAAACTATCCAAACATTCTTTTACCTCATCTTCATCAAATCTTAAGAATGCAATATGCGCTCCATTTGGAGACCAATAAAAACCTCTATCTAAACCAAATTCTTCTTCATTCACCCAATCCGTCGCACCATTAATAATTTTATTCTCAACACCATCTTTAGTGATTTGTGTAACTTTTCCAGAAGCTAAATCTTTATAATATAAGTTGTTTTTCTGTACATAAGCTACTTTATCATTTGTAGAATTCAATGTTGCTAAACGTTGTTTTCCATCTGACGAAACTGCTGTTAATGTCTTTGTTTTAAAATCCCAGATATAAAAATTAGCTCTTGTAGAATGACGATAAATTGATTCAGAATTAGTCGCTAATAATAATTTACTTTCATCCGCAGAAAATTCATAGCTATCAAATTTGTTCGGCGCTTTTTCATCAGCAGATTGCATTTCTGACGCAAAAAATAAAGTATCTACTGCTTCACCATTCGTAATATCATATTTCACAATCGCCGCACCTTTTGCTGAACGAGCTTGTCGAGTGTAGTGTTTGCCATCATTCAGAAAGTTGAAACCTGGAACTGAACGAGGATAAAAAGAATAATTCGTCCAAATATCTTCTAAAGTAATTTGCTTATTCTGAGCGATTAGATTTGGAAGCGTAAATGCGATTATTGCAATTAGTAATACTATTTTTTTCATTTTTTTTATTTAGATATTAGTACATAGATATTAGACTGTTAAGTCTAAATATGTTTTCTGAATAATGCAAAAATACATTTTTATAATTATGGTTCTTTGTTAAATTCTGTGTAATCTTAATTTTTGCACTTTTGACTATTTTATGCATTGATATTAATATGTCAAAAAACCTAAAAATGTTGCTTATTTCAAATCACTTTTAGTCAATATTTGCTTTTCCAAACCCATTGTAACCGTTGCTTTTCCATCTTTAAAATCTCCAGCTTCTTCTATTACAAAAGGAAAAACAGTTTCTCCTTTTTCATTAATATAACCATATTTGAGTCCATCTTTAGTCACAGCAGCTACACCTTCACTAAAGTAAATTGGCGTTTTATACAACGTATTAATAATCACCTTTCCTTTATTATCTACAACGCCATAATCTTTTCCAAAACGAATTAAAACCATCTCGCTATTCAATCGTTTTGTCTCGTCAGCTACTTCAGAATATTCAAAAGGAACTGAAGCGCCCCAACTACTTATTTTCCCAACTCTTGTTCCGTAAACGTAAGGTGCATAATGACCTTGTAAGTAAGTATCGTACTTATATTCTCCAATATAATCAAAACGGAATTTGACTATTTTTTTGCCTCTTTTATCTATTAAACCCCATTTATCTTTTCTTTTTGCCTTTACTCTCGAACCATAGAATTTACCCAATTCTTGATATTTTAATTTAATTCCACGTTTTCCTTCATTGGTTTTGTAACCATATTTTCCACGCTTTTTCACCTTTACCATTTTTCCACCAGTGTATGTCAGTTCTTGATATTTTGGTCGAATAATATATTTGCCATCTCCACCAAGCAAACCAAATTTCCCATTTTTCTTAACCGACATTTTATTTTTATAAATTCTCCCAATATCCTCAAAAGCAGACTCTACAATAGATTCGCCAGTCAAAGTAAATAAATACCAAAGACTATCTTTTTGAACTTTTACAATATTTTGAGTACGGTAAACCTGAACGGATGAAAATTCTCTTGGAATAATAGGTTCATTTTTAGTATTAATAAAACCCCAAAGATTATCTTTTTTTACTATGGCAACTTCTTTATAAAAATTATAAACCGATTGATATTGATAATCAATTACTGTTTCTTTATTTTCATTAATAAAACCATAAAGTCCATCTTTTTTACTTCGTTTTAATATTTGAGCATTTAGTGTATTAATACTAAATATTAAAATGATTAGAAAAAGGTATTGTTGCATAAGTTATATTGTTAATAATTAAATTCTATGTTTTTCAAGTTGTAAACATAAAGAACATTCGCAAAGTTTGAAAATAAATTATACTTATTTGAAAGTGTACTGAATTCCAATACTTCCTCTCAAACTACTATAAACATCATCTGAAAATGTTGGTTTAATTTCAATTAAAAATCCAAATTCTTTTAACTCAAAAGGATAAATATTTAAACCAATCGGAATAACTAAACTATTGATTCCTAAATCATTATTATAACCAACTCCACTATAAAAGTTATACTTTTCATTTGAAATTAGTATATAATTAAGATTAAACTCTAAAGCTATTTCTTCTAATATCCGATTAACTCCAAATCTAAATTCAGGTCTAAGATGATTCAGTTCATAACTAATGCCTACTAAATTATCATCTAAATATTGATGATAACTTAACATTAGTTGAGCTTTTGAGTAATTAGATAATAAAATAAATAAAACGCTTAAAATTACTGTTTTGAATAGTTTCATAAGATGAATTAAATTTCTTTTAAGAAAATATATGTTTCTACATTTCAAATAAGTATCAATTACGATACGATAAATCTAATGTATTGATATTAATTTATAATATTTTGAGAAAAATTTGAATTGCAACTTATTACATTTTAAAGCCTATTTTGATTGAGTAAAAGTATTCCGAATCATTATTACAAAATATTGATTCGGACTTCAAAAAAAAATGTAATTTTTTATTGTAAGTTTGTGCTAAGCAACTAATAAAGTATTTCAAGCAAAGCTAAAAGTATCATACAACGTCCTTATTTGGTTTTTCAAGAATTTGTAAGAACCAAATAAGGATTTTTATTTAACGATAAACTAAATATTTATGCCTTACCTAAATTCGGTAATTGCAGGAACAGGTTCTTTTCTTCCTGAAAAAGTAATTGATAATAATTACTTTTTAAATCATACATTTTATAAAAATGATGGTACTCGCATTACTAAACCAACCGAACAAATCGTTCAAAAATTACAAGATATTTCAGGAATTGAAAGTCGTCGTTATGCTGGAGAGGATACTGACACAGTAGGTTTGGCAGTAAAAGCATCACTTTCGGCAATCGAAGATGCAGGAATCAATAAAGAAATTATTGATGGAATTATCGTTGCTCATAATTTTGGAAATCTAAAAGGTGGTTTAACTTATCCTTTGTTATTACCGAATTTAGCTGCTTTAGTAAAGAATCAATTAGGCATCAAAAATCACCGTTGTTTTGCGTTTGATTTATTATTTGGTTGTCCAGGTTGGGTTCAAGGTATGATTCAAGCTCATCAATCTATTGTAACTGGTGCAGCAAAAAATATTTTAGTTATTGGTGTAGAAGTTCTTTCTCGTATCATCGATGAACATGATTTAGATTCAATGCTTTTTGGAGATGGTGCTGGAGCCGTTGTCCTAAGAGGAGAAGAAAGCGAAACTAAAACAGGAATTTTATGTTCTCATACATTTTCACATTGTATGGGTGATGCAGAATATTTAAAAATGGATGTTTCTTATAATGAAGAGAAACAAACTGCTGACCCTGATATGTTTATGAAAATGAACGGTCGAAACGTTTATCGTTATGCAGTTACTCATGTTCCTGACTTGATAACAGAGTGTTTAGCGGAGAATAATATAAAAATTGAGGAAATTGATATGTTTTTGTTTCATCAAGCAAATGCAAAATTAATTAAAGCAGTTGGTGATAAACTTTTCAAAATTCATAATTATGATGGTGATTACGAAAAATTAGTTCCTATTACATTACAACATACAGGAAACTCTTCTGTAGCAACAGTTCCAACATTATTAGATGAGGTTTTAAAAGGAAAATTAGAAGATTTTAATATTAAACCTGGCGATAAAGTTTTGATGGCTGCCGTTGGCTCTGGAATGCATGCAAATTGTATCATTTATCAGTTTTAATCTGGATACTGGATACTAATAAAAAATCCAACTTTGATATAATAATTTATCGAAGTTGGATTTTTTAATTTAATTATGTTTGTTTTTACTATTCTGATATAGTCGAAGTTTCTTCTTCTTCAAATTCTGTAATAGGTATTTCAACAAAAAATGTAGTTCCAATACTTGTTTCTGTTTGGAAATAAATTTGCCCACCAGCGGCTTCTACTATATTTTTTGACATTGCTAAACCTAAACCTGTTCCTGAACTTTTAGTAGTAAAATTCGGTACAAAAACCTTTCCTCTTTTATCTTCAGGAATTCCCGTTCCATTATCTTTTACACTAATAATTGCTAAATTATTTTTTCTTACTAACTCAATCACCACTTTTCCACCTGAAGTATATTGTACATCTAAAGTAATTGCTTGAATTGCATTTTTAATAATATTATTGAACACTCGAATCAATTGATTTTTATCCGCAAAAACAGGACAATTATCTTCAGTATTATTAAAAATCACTTCTACTTCTTCTTCTTTTGAAAATAATTGATAAACAGAATCTACAATACTATTCAATACTAAATTATCATTATTAGCAGTTGGCATTTTGGCAAAATTAGAAAAATCAGATGCAATTCGAGTTAATCCATCTATTTGCTCAATCAATGTATAAGCCGTTCGTTTCAATAAAGGACCAACATCTTCTGGACGAGATTTATAAGCTCTTTGCAAAAACTGAATCTGTAATTTCATCGGAGTCAAAGGATTTTTAATCTCATGAGCTACTTGTTTCGCCATTTCTCGCCAAGCTCCTTCACGTTCAGATTTTGCTAATAAGTTTGCACTTCGTTCTAACTCATCTAACATCGTATTATACTCTTCAATCAGAACACCAATTTCATCTTTAGTTCCCCATCTCAAAGGCTCATTTTTCTCTCCCAATCGTACATTTTGCATCTGTCGACTCAGTTTATACAATGGATTTGTAATTTGACCTGTTAAAATATACGTTACAATACCAGCAAAAATAAAAATCATCACATATACATTCATCAATCTTCCCATGAATGCTCCGATATCTTTTCGAGTATTTTCTTTGGCTGTATAATATGGTAAACCTAAGAAAGCAACGGTTTCATCTAATCTTTTTACAGGCAAATAAGCAGAACTATAATTTAGATTTCCAATTCGTTCATCTCTAAATATGGTTTCTTGATTCAAATTATAAATTTGATGCCTTGCAATCGGTTCCATTCTTCGAGATAACAAATTCTTACTAAAAACTGCTTTTTGAGAAGATTCTATCATTTCGCCATCATAATCATACAAATTCACATCAAGATTATGAATATTAGATAAAGCAAAAATGTTTGGCAAATAAAAACTGTCTAAATTTTCTAAACTTGTTTCCATTTCATGTTCTGCCATTTTTAATACAGCTTTCGATTTTCTACCTAATCTTCCTTCGTGATATTCTTGAGATTCTGATTGAAAATATATAACCGTAGTTACACCAATTCCAATAAAAGCTAATACTACAATTGCAACAACATTATTCTGAATTTTACTTCTTAAAGATGGTGTTGTAGAAATTTGTAAAAAATTACCAAAATTAGTTCTTTCAGCAATTCTATTAACCATTAACAATAGCGAAACTACCACCATGAACAAACAAAACATATAAGAAAATAAAGAAAATACACTTCCTAAATCTTGTCTATCTTTTCCAATGATAATTACTCTACCATCAGAGGTTTGATGAATTAAATAATTTCTATTTTCCTTATTAACAGTAACATTATTATCAGAAGGTATTTCAAAGTTCAACTTAGCTCTATAAATATTAGAATTATCTTTTATTTTAATTTCATCCTTATAAATAGCATAATCATATTCATCAAATTTTTTCTGTAAATCAAAACTTTTATCTAATAACAATTCAGGTAAACCACTTAAACGTTCTACAGTTTTTGGTTTAAATTCAATAATTATATTATAATATTTTCGATTATCTGCTTCAATCGGAAGATTCACAATATAGCGTTGGTCACCAATTCCACTATTCCAATAATATAAATTTTCATTATCCGTTTTGACCGATTCTTTCAAATATTCTGCATAATAATCAAAAGGAATAATCTCTCCTTTTGTTCCTACGCTATCTGAAGTATATAAATGGATTTCAAAATCATATTTATTAGAAAAATTTTCCTGTAAATAAGCTTCTTCAATCTGTTCAATAATCTTATTTCGTGCAAAGAATGGATTTGATATTCTTTTGATAAAATGGTCTTGCGTAATAGATGCAGCAATATTATCAAAATTTGCCTCCATTTCCGTATCCCTTTCTAATGCTAAATTCTCAGCATAGAAAATTCTATTTTTCAATTCTTTCTGTGCATTAAACTGATAAAAAAGAATCGAACTATAAGCTGAAAAAATACAAATCCACGCAACTAACCACAAAAATCCAATAGAACTACGAAGAATGAATATTCTTGTAAGGAAAATAATTAATACACTAAAGACGACACTAAAGAGGAAAGCTAAATCAACGAAATCTAAAAAATATAAAACTGTAGTAACTGATAAAATACTTAATTGTATCAATATCCTATGTAGTACAGAAACCTCAAATTTTCTTGCTAAAATCTTAAACTTAGCTAAAAAAGTAAATAAGGTTAGTAATATTATTGCTAAGGTTAAAGTCCCGATTAAAGGGAATAAATATAAACGATATAGATTTTCAACATCAAAATTAATTTCAGCATAAATAATTAAATTCCTAAAAGTCTCTGTCGTCAATAATACGCCAGTTACTATTAATACATGAATCAGAATAACCATTGGTAAATGGTATTCTTTATTATCTAAAATCTTCGCTGGAATACTTAATCGTTTGTAAACATAAAGCATCAACCAGAAAATAATAATTGCATTTATTAGTAAACTTCCTAAGGAGAAAATAGCATTTTCATTAAAAAAGCTTGTACTAAACAAGGCAACTTCATCGAATTTCTCCCAAAAACCAAGTAGAATAATTATCCATCTTGTTATTAAAGTAATCCCAATTAAAAATACAATCCCATAAATATCGCCATACTTTTCAGCAACTATATTTGCATAATAATGAAAAGAAATTAATAATAATATTAAGCCAAGTAGATATATAATTAGTATGAATACTTGTTGATTATAATCTGTAAAGTCACCATCTGAATCAAGATAAAAAAGTGTTATTCCATCACTATTTCTAACAGGAAAATCTGTTGGTTCAAATCGTAAAAGTATTTCTTTTGGAATATCCTGAACGATTGAGATTCCATTAACTATAAATTCATTCTGAATAGAATATTCATATTGAATAGGTATCAAACCGACTAAAGCATAATCTTCATTATTATAAGAATATGGAAGGTTTAAAATTGCATATCCACCATTTTTAATGGTACTAAAACCGCTTATACTTTCGTCAATAAATTCTACATCAGCATCAAAAGGAAGAATTCTATTATTAGACCAAAAGACTAAAGAATCTGGTTGTTTATAAATGAATAAAGAATAATATTTATTTGATATTTGGTCTAATTCTTTGATTTCATTTAAACGAAAATCATGTTTTATCAACCGATTGACAAAAGTTGTATCACCGAATGTATTAATAATTTCCCCTTCATAATCTTGAAGCGTAGTCTCAATTTTATTAGCATAAGTTTCAATTCTTGAGTTTTGATCCACAAGATTATCATAAGTATATGCTAATACCAATAACAAAATCGCAACAAATGAAAGAATATATTTTTTTAACATTGGAGTAATATTACAATAATAACAGTTTTATAAAAAAAGCAAAACTAACAAATTATTTCTTGCTTATTTGTAGAAATAGTATCATAATGATGCGTAACAAATTTTAAACCAAACAAATAAAATTTTATTAACACATTTATTTTAAATATAAAAAATAGCCTTAAATCAAATAATATAAAATTTACAACCGAATTAACATTAATTTTACATTTAAGTCATTGATAATTAATTGAATACAAAAGAATAAATTTTAAAAATCTATTAGAATTACTTAATTTCGACTTTGAATAACAAAATTCATAAATTTTAATTTCGAGTATTATGAAAAAAATTTTTACAAGTACCTTACTTGTCTTATTAAGCTGTTTGGGTTTATCAGCTCAAGACATCATTATTACAGGCGTTTTTGATGGTCCATTATCAGGTGGAACACCTAAAGTAGTAGAATTTTATGTAATTAATAATATCGCTGATATTAGTAATTACGGTTTTGGTTCTGCAAATAATGGTGGCGGTTCTGATGGAGAAGAATACACATTTCCAGCTCAAGCTGCAAATGCAGGTGATTTTCTTTATATCTCGACTACTTCTGCTGACTTCAATACTTATTTTGGGTTTACGCCTGATTTTGTTGATGGTTCAGCCGCTATTAATGGCGATGACGCTGTGGAATTATTTATGAATGGTGTTGCAGTTGATGTCTTTGGTGATATCAATGTAGATGGTAATGGAACACCATGGGAATATTTAGATGGTTGGGCATATCGCAACGATATGGGAACTCAAAGTACAATGTTCACCGTAGCAGATTGGACTTATAGCGGTATTAATGTAAATGATGGTATGTCATCAAATGCAACTGCAACAACTCCTTTTCCGATTGGAACTTATCAGCACAGTTCTGGTGGTGGAAATCCTACACCAACTACAGTTACTTTGAATGCTTCAAAAGATAACTCAATCTATTCTAATAGTAATAATAGTAATGGAGCAGGATCAAGATTTTCTTCAGGTAGAACTAATAATGGCTTCCTTCGTAGAGGTTTAATAAAATTTGATTTATCTTCTATTCCTGCAAATGCAACTATTACCAATGCAGAATTGAAGTTACAAATGATTCAAACTAGTGGAGGTGCTGGTGCTCAGACAGTTTCTTTACATGGTTTAACGCAAGATTGGGGTGAAGGAACTTCAAGTGCAAACAATGGAAATGGTTCAGCAGCAACTACAGGAGATGCGACTTGGACAAATACCTTCTTTAATACTGCAACTTGGACAACAGCAGGAGGAGATTATTCAGCTATGTCAAGTGCTTCAACTTCCGTAAATGCTGTAGGGAGTTATTCATGGACAGGTACAGGATTAATAGCAGATGTTCAAAACTGGGTTGCAAATGGTATGAATAATCACGGTTGGATTGTTATTAATAATGAAAGTTCAAATCAAACTACAAAACACTTCTCCAGTAAAGAAGCAGCAAGTAATCAACCTGAATTGGAAATTACTTATACTGTTCCTGCTGTTATGAATCCAGAAGTTGCTTTTACAGCTTTAGGAGCTGCAGTTGATGAGAATGTAGGTACAGTTTCTGTAAACTTATCTATCGCTAATTCTAATATGACAGCTACAACAGTTGATGTATCTGTAGGAATGGCAAGTACAGCGACTTCAGGTATGGATTATACTTTCACAAGTCCAACAACAGTTACTTTCCCTGCTGGTTCTTCTGCTAATCAAACAATTAGTATTCCTATCATTGATGATATGATGACGGAAGGTTTAGAAACTATAGTTTTAGAATTATCAAATCCTACAAATAGTGCAACAATTGGTACAAATGGAACTTTCACATTAGGAATTAATGCAAATGATGCATTAACACCAGATGTAGTGATAAACGAATTTTCATATAATCAACCTTCAACAGATACACTTGAATTTATAGAATTATATAATAATGACGCTGCAGCAGTAGATTTAACTGGTTGGCCATTTACACAAGGTGTAACTTACACTTTCCCTGCTATTACAATGCAACCAGGTGATTATGTTGTCGTTTGTATTGATTCATTAGCATTCCAAAGTGCTTTTGGGGTTGCTGCATATGAATGGTCTGGAGGATTGTCGAATAGTGGTGAAGATATCGAATTAGTAGATGCTTCTGGTGCTGTAGTTGATTATGTAGATTATGACGATAGCTATCCTTGGTCAGAAATGGCTGATGGTGCTGGAAACTCATTAGCTTTATGTGATCCTAATGCTGATAATACAATGGCTGCTAATTGGTTACCAGAAATCAATAATACTGGTTTAGTAATTAGTTTCTCTGCTATGTTTGCATCTCCTGGAGCAGCAAACGCAGCAAGTTGTCCAACAAATCCTTATTTTGATATTGAATGGTTAACATCTGAAGATTCAACTGGAGTTGCCGATTCTATTGGTACAATGGCACAAGTTCAAGGTTTTGTATATGGTGTAAACTTACGTGCAAGTGGTTTAGATTTTACAGTTATTGACCGTTACGGAAGCGGAATTTCTGTTTTCGATTTTGGTCCAGTTTCTAATTATACAGTTACAGAAGGAGATTATGTAGTAATCAATGGTACAGTTGGTCAATATAATGGTTTGACTCAATTGAGTCCTGATTCAATCATGTTAGTTTCTGGTGGAAATCCTTTACGTTTAGCAAATGTTGTTGACTCTTTAGGAGAATTCACAGAATCTGATTTAATCACAATTGAAAATGTATCTTTAGTAGACCCAACACAATGGTCAGGTTCAGGTTCAGGTTTCAATGTAGATGTTACTGATGGTACGAATACTTTCCAAGTTCGTATTGATAATGATGTTGATTTATATGGAATGGCTGCACCAGTAGGTACATTTAATGTAACTGGTATTGGTAGACAATTTGATGGTTCAAGTCCATATACAGAAGGATATCAATTATTCCCTCGCTACATGCAAGATATTGATCCTTATAATACAACTACGCCAACTGCACCAACTTATCCAATCTATTCAATTGGTACAGTTTCAACTGTTGATGCTGATGGTGTAGCAGATTCATTAGCAGTTACTTGTGAATTAACGGGTGTAGTTCACGGTGTT
>CAZEOC010000101.1:0-10756 GCA_964513525.1 uncultured Saprospiraceae bacterium
GTTCTCCCGATTTTTATCGGGACAACCGCGTTATTTATACCCGTTTAATTATGTCCAGATACTTAAAAAGGATGAACAATAAATTATTCAAGGACTATTTTTTAAATAATTAATAATAATAATGGAAAATAATATTGCATTAGGAAAAAAATTGGATAAATGGGCAATTGGTGTATCAGCTTTTGTATTAATTGCTGTAGTTGCACTTAGATATATGCCTCAATTAGGAGCTGAAAACTTCCCATTTGATATTCATTTATTACCACCTTTACATGCTATTTTGAATTCTTTAGCAGCTATTTCATTAATAGCGGCATTATACTTTGTAAAACAGAAGAATATAAAGATGCACCAAAAGATGATTTATGCAGCAATGGTTTTATCAGCATTATTCTTGGTTTCTTATGTAGTATATCATGCAGTGACAGCACCGACTGTATTTGGTGGGGAAGGAGCTATTAAAGTGATTTATTTAATATTATTAATAACACATGTTGTATTAGCGGCAGCTATCTTACCATTCATTTTATTCACATTTATAAGAGGGTATACGATGCAGATTCCTGCTCATAAACGTCTGGCAAGATGGACATTTCCGCTTTGGTTATACGTAGCGGTTACAGGACCAATTTGTTATTTAATGTTGATGCCTTATTATTAGAGATTAGATTGAAAAAGTTGTTAAGGTCAAAAAGAAATATTCTATCTAAAAAGATGTAGTATATCTTTGTATTAATCTTAGAAAATAATTTAATTATGAAGAATATAATTTCAAAAATCACTTTGGTATTTGTATTGACTTTTGCATTCAATTTTATGTCTGTAGAAAGTGTAGATGCTCAGTGTCCGATGTGTAAAATGTCGGCTGAATCAAATATGAAAAATGGAGGAACAGCTGGAAAAGGATTAAATAATGGGATTCTTTATATGTTTGCTGCGCCTTATGTTTTGATTGGCGGTTTAGCTTTTGCTTGGTATAAAGTCAATAAAAATAAAAGAGATGCTGCTGAAGATGATGAAATTCAGCGATTATTAGATTAGTGAAGAAAATAGAAGGTACTTTCTAAGTGCCTTCTATTTTATAATAATCCTTTTTTCTTTAACCATTTCAAGGCTTCTTTTTTAGAAAAGTCGGCTAAGTCAGTTTCGTTAACAAATTTAACGACTGTAATATCATCCGTTTTTGAATATTCCCTTAATGCCCAACCAATTGCTTTTTGAATAAAAAACTCCTCACTTTCTGATAGTTGTTTACAATATTGAAATAGTAAATCTGTATTTGTTTTATCCTTATATTTCAATTGAAAAATGATGCAAACTCGTTGTAACCAAATATTATCAGATTGAATCCAACGTTCCGTTGTCGGAATTATTAACTCAGGATAAACCTTGAAAAATTCACCAATTACTCTGATTGCTAAAGTATCAACCGTATCCCACCATGATTTATTCGTGATACAATATTCAATATGATTGAGATAGGTTTTAGGAAATTTTTTAACAAAAGTTTCATTAATATCATTTCCAAAATATTGTAGTTCTCGTTCGGGTTGTTCCCAAAGAAATTGAACTAAAGCTGGAATTTCCTCAATTGTAGGTTTACCGAATTCTTTATAGAATGCTTTACCAACCTTCAAGCGAGCAGGTTTTTTGACACCAAAAAACTCAAATTGGTCCCGCATATAACCTTTCATGATTGGCGCATCATCAAGGTTTTGTACGTCCATAAATAATTGGCAAAGTCTGGATAATCTTTCGTTCATGTTGAAATATCTAAGTTCACAATTTTTTCTATTAGCTTTGTATTCAAAATCAAAAAGAATCGATACAAATTTACAAAAATGGAAAATTTCTTACAACATATAAATAATAGTCTTTCGGCAAATACTTTTGTAAAAATTACGCTAAGTAAAATGCGTTATCGCAATGCTTTGCGAAATATTTATATTCGTTTAATTGAATTGAAGGGAAGTTCTCATTTTTCGTTTACTTATCATTATGAAACAAAAGATGAAACGAAGAATTTCTCGATTCAAGATGGAATAGAACAGATACAATTACATTTATTGGAAGATTTTAGAAATGCGAATTTATTCACAACAGAAAAGAATTTTTCATTAGAAACGACTAAAAAAGGAAAAGTAAGAATATTGGAAACAAAGCCAACTTTTACGGAACAGCCCAAGCAAACTCACGATAAACAAAAACATCGATTCGTGAATCCGAATCGTCCTTATTTACAGCATTTAGGAATTACAAATAAGGAAGGAAAGGTGCTGAAAAATTGGCAATCGAAGTATAAACAGATTGATAAATATATTGAGATAATTGATAGTTTATTGAAGTCAACCGACTTACCAGAAAAGGTACAGATTGTTGATATGGGAAGTGGGAAAGGTTATTTGACTTTCGCATTGTATGATTATTTAGTACACGAGCTAAAACTAAATGTGCAATTGACTGGAATTGAACTGAGACAACATTTAGTTGATTTTTGTAATGACATTGCTCACAAAAGTGGTTTTCAAGATTTGAATTTTATCGCTCAAGATATTAATGATTTCCCTGCCGAACAGATTGATATTTTAATCGCATTACATGCCTGCGATATAGCGACGGATATTGCCTTAGCGAAAGGCGTTTTATCAGAAGCGGCTTTAGTTGTTGCTGCGCCTTGTTGTCATAAACAGGTTCGGAAACAAATGCCAAAAGAGACGATTTTACAATCGGTTTTGAAACACGGAATTTTGGAAGAACGACAAGCGGAGATGATTACAGATGGAATTAGAGCACTGATGTTGGAAGGACATGGTTATGATTCAAAGGTTTTTGAATTCGTATCGAGCGAACATACAAATAAAAATTTGATGATAGTTGGGACGAAAACGAATCAAAAGAATGAAACGGCTTTTGAACAAATTGCTCAAATTAAAGAGCAGTTTGGGATTGATTATCACTATTTGGAAAAACTGTTGGTTTAATTTCTAATTTACCTTATTTTAAATAAAAAAATGGCTTTCGCCAATAATTGCACTCACCGACCGATATGCTACGAATCAACTTTTTAAGTTTAGTTTTTATTGGAGAGCTTTGTGTCTAAATAGATTAGTACTCAGCTTTTTTGAAGTGAAACATTAATCTATAAAGTGATGACTTCAATTTGAGCGAAGTCAAACGACAATCGCCATAAAAGTCATCCGATAAGTTTCTGTTTAAATTTGTAATCTGAATAATAATTTTACTAAGTTTTAGCCTACTTATCGGATGACTAAAATATTAAATTTTCTTTCTTTAAAATAGCTTCTTTGTTAAGGTATATTAGCGCTCAATTGTTAAATAAAGCATCAAAGTTGAACTTCATCTAAAGCTGTAAAATTACAAAACGCACTTAGTTTATCGGTCGGTGAGTGCAATTATTGGCGAAAGCCATTTTGATTTATATTTTATTAAAAATAGAAGTTTATGTAATTAAAGGAGAAGTAGAATTGAGAAACTTTTGTTAATTCATAATGATAGGATATAAAAAAAGAAAAAATAAATTAACTTTGTTACTAAACCTTTAGTTAAACAATTGGTTAAAGGAATTATTGAATTAGAAATCTAAAAATTAAAAAATAAGAGTTATGGAAAATTTGACTACAGCCCAAAAAATTCAAATGGGATTAACAGGTTTAGTTGCCTTGTTACTAATTGTGGTAATTGCACAGTTAAGTGGTGTATTCGGTGGAGGAAATAGTGCAGTAAGAGAAGCAGCTGCCAATGAAATTCAAGCAGTTGGTGGAAATGGAGTTCCTGCTCCTGGAACGCCAGGAAATACAGCAGCAATCACTCCGACGCAACAGCCAGTTCAGCCACAAACGCCACCTGTACCAACAGGACCGACAACAGTAATGTCTTTTGGTGAAGAAGTTTGGGATTTTGGTTCAGTGAAAGAAGGAGAAAAAGTAGAGCATGTTTATTCATTCAAAAATACAGGAAACGACCCTTTGATTATCAGTAATGCAACAGGAAGTTGTGGATGTACAGTTCCACAATGGCCAAGAGAGCCAATCGCTCCTGGTAAGTCTGGTGACATCAAAGTAGTATTTGATAGTAAAGGAAAGCAAGGAAAACGTAACCAACAAGTTACAATTACAGCAAATACAGAACCTGCAACTACGACAATTCGTATGACTGGTGAAGTACTTACTGAAGGTGGAGAAGCTGCAGCAGTTACTGGTCAGCCAACAACACCGATTCAAGTGAATCCTGGTGGGAAATAGTATTTCAATTTCTAATTGAAATTGAACGTAGCTAATCTTAATGTGTATGAATAATTAAGTCTGATTCTAAGACGAGAAATTAAGAAGTATATCAGATAAGTTAGTTACAATACCTTGATGTTGAAAATTCAATGTCAAGGTATTTTTTTGTATTTAATAACCGTCACTTTATGAAATTCTATGATGTTTTATTAATAATTCTTTTTGGAAGTTTTCCTTACGTAATGACTCAAAGTCATCTAATAAGGAATTATTTTGAAACCAATCGCATTATTGTTTTTTCAATTTTTTTAGCTGCTTTAGTCTATTTTGCGTTTAAAGCAATCCATCTTTTCTTAACAACTTATGATGAAAAATCTTTTTTCAAAACTTCCATAAATTTTGAAATCAACGATATACTAACGGGCTTTTTTTGGGGAATTGTAATTTACCAATATTATGAATTAGACAAAGTTTTATTACTGATTTGGTTATTAATTGGTTTAATGATTTTCATTGTTGGATTTACGGCTGGTGCAGCAATTAATGAAACAAAAGGAATTCGTTTAACAAAAAAAGGAAAATGGGTGAAATGGTCAGAAATTGACAGTTTGTACTTTAATGAAGTTTTTTTTGGTTTTGGAGTCAACGAAGTTCGACAATATCCCGTTTTAGCGAATAAGATTAAGAAGAAGGATTTTGATGACTTGAGAATAGGAATTACAAAAGTGGCAAAGGAAAAACAAATTTCTTTGGAGCGAATTCCAAAAAAATCAAGTTTGCTTTTAGGCGAAACAGAACTGGAGGAAAACGGAGATAGTTTAGATGATTTTATTACGAAAATCAAGAATTTTATCTTAATCGAACCTAAAGGTTTATTGTTTTCAGAGCAAAATCAATTAATTACTTGGGAGAATATTATTGTTATCGAAAAAGAAGAAACAACTATCGAGATTGAATATAATCCGATAAATCCTAAAACTAAGAAATTGTATAATGATGACTTTAATACAGCAGATTGGCAAAAATTGCAAGATGTGTTGTCGTACTGATGTATTGTTGTGTTGTCGTTTGCTTTCTTAATGCTTTGTTCTTAAAATGTTTAAAACCAACAATATTTGTAACTATTCAGAAAGAAGTTAGAAGTCAGACCATTTCATTGTCAGACCGTCTTTGACTGTCAGGAAATACACTTCAAATCGTCTGTCCTCTGATAGTAAAACGGTCTGATATCTGTCTTCTGAATAATAACCAATATTTCGACTTTAATTTACAATACTAAAAAGTAGAACAACAATACAAACAAAAAAGAATGCTATACGAATTTAAAGATTTCAAATTAGATGCTAATTTTATAATTTCAGATAATTACGAAAGAGACTTTTCCCATATTAAAAAAAATCAGGATACGATAAAGTTATTATGGAATCGTTCGGCGGAAATAGTCAACATCATAATAGATGGTTTACCGATAGATTTATTACCAAATCAGATTACAACAACGACTTTTTTACAGCAGTTTGAATTGCCTAAAGGACAAGCCGCAATTACGGTATTTGCTTTTAATAAAGGTTTCTACTGTGTAGAAACTCATGATGAAGAAGTGTCGTGTAATGGAATTATATTTTTCGGTACACAGGATTTACCAATTGTAAGTTTAGATGAAGTAGAACAACGAAAATTCTCTTTATTGTATGATGTTTTTATTGATGAGTTTACAACTCACGATAAAGTTCAGGGCGAAATGTTGCAAGTATTGTTAAAACGAACGATTATTAAAACGACTCGTTTGGCGAAAGAACAATTGATTACTAAGAAATTGGAAAATAATCAAATTGAAATAATCAGAAAATATAATGTGCTGGTCGATAAGCATTTTAAAAATAAAAAGCAAGTTGGAGATTATGCGGAATTATTGAATAAATCGCCTAAGACTTTATCCAATTTGTTTTCTATTTATAACTCTCAATCTCCTTTACGAATCATTCACGAACGAATCATTTTAGAAGCTCGACGTTTATTGTTTTATAGCGATATGACGATTACAGAAATTGCTTATGAATTAGGCTTCGATGAAGTCACTGCTTTTAGTAAATTATTTAAGAAGATTACGAAACAAACGCCATCGAAGTTTAAAGAAAGTCTTACATAATATTTGAGAAAGGAAAAATTCACTAAACACTGGGAAAAATGACCTAAAGAACCGATTCAAAACTGTTGCATCTTTGTATTAACAAAAACGGAAAGAGTTTAGCCGTTGATTTTTAAAACAAATTATTTAATACATAAAATATTAAAAGATGACAACTATCAATGTTCCAACAAGAGAAGAAGTAAGTGTAGCGAACCAAGCAATTTTTGATAATTTGAAAAAAGGAATTGGATTTGTTCCGAATTTATATGCAACTTTTGCACATTCAGAAACAGCATTAGGAAATTACTTAACATTCCAAAACGCAAAATCTTCATTAAGAGCAAAAGAGCGTGAAATTGTGAATTTAGTCGTAAGCCAAGTAAATGGTTGTCGCTATTGCCAATCAGCGCATACTGCATTAGGTAAAATGCATGGTTTGACGGAAGCGCAAATTTTAGAAATTCGTGGTGGAGAAGCATCATTCAATCCTAAATTTGATGCTTTAGCAAAATTTGTAAAAGAAGTAACGATTTTGAGAGGTCGTCCAAGTCAAACTGCGGTTAAAAATTTCTTCGAGGCAGGTTATACAAAAGGAAATTTAGTAGATGTTTTGGTTGTAGTTGGCGACAAAATTATTTCTAATTATTTACATAATATCGGTGGATTTGAGATTGATTTTCCAATTGCAGAAGAATTAGAATTGGAGTTAGCTTAACTTAGCATAAGGAAGAAACAAAAAAAGGTGAAGTTAATGCTTCACCTTTTTTTTATAATATTTCGATATGAATTTTATTCCTCGGAACTTAATTCTGTATCTAATTTTTCCATTTGAATGTGATTAACACTTTCTTCTACTGTTGGAATAATTGTTAAAATTGTATCTAAACGAGAGATTGTAATTAACTTAGTTACACTTGGGTGCTTGATACCAGTTAATACAAAATGTCCACTGTCTTTCCAAAGACGATTGGCTGTCAATATGGCACTTAATCCAGAAGAATCAACAAATTTAACATCTTCCAAATTTAAAATTAGGTTCTCGACACCTTCATTACGTAAAATCACTAACTCGGACTTCAAACCTGGGGCAACAACTGAATTCAAGTTTTCTTCTTGAAAAGTCATTGTGGTATAATTTGCCTGCTTGTCTACTGAATATTTCATAATTATATTAAATTTTCCCTTGTATAAGGTTTATTACTATTTGCAAAAGTAAAAATATTCTATTAAATAAATATTCTTAAACTGAAAATAAAATTAATAAAATCTTAAAATTTGTTAAATAATATTAGCAAATTTCGTACAAAATAAGTAAAAATAAATAGCTAACTGACAAATTGTTCCAAAAAATATAGAAAAAGCAGTTGGTAACGTTTTTGACTGAGTGAAAACATAGGTTTAGTTGTGTAATACACATTATTCAAAATGTAATTTGTTAATTATTAAATATGGGATTGGATACATTGTATTTTTTAGTTAAAAACCATTACATTTATTTATTGTTAAGTATCTATAATAACGACTAAACAGGATTAATAGAAGATTTTATTAAAATCAAATATGAATAGTTGATTATAGATTTTGTAAAAAAATAAATCAACTTCATAAGGGAATAGAAAATTAAGGGACGATACAAATTTTACTAATTCTTCCGATTTTTTATCAAGAGAGCAAGTAAAGTGATTAGTTTAAAAATTTCCTATTTCTTAAAGATATATTTCAAGTAATTTTAAAAAAAGGTTAGCCATGAATCGGTTCTCACCAAAAGTGAAAGAAGTTATTTCTAAAAGTCGAGGCGAAGCAGTACGACTTGGACATGACTACATCGGTACGGAACATTTGTTACTTGGTATTACGCAAAACAATAAGAGTTTGGCAATAAGGGTTTTACAATCTTTAGATGTTGATACAACTGAATTGCGTGATATTATAGAAAACTCAGTTCCGAAAAAGCGTTCATTGCGTGCTAATTATAATGTGGGGAATTTGCCACTGAATAAACAAGCTGAAAAAGTATTGAAAGTTACTTTTTTGGAAGCACGGATGCTTAAAGATGATGAAATTGGCTTAGAACATTTAATGTTATCTATTCTAAAGCATAAAAATTTAGCATCGAAAATCCTTCAAGAATTGGATGTCGACTACGATATTTTCAAAACGGAATTACAATACGTGAGTCAAGAAATAAAGGGACAATCACCTTCTGATGAGTTTGAAGAAGAAGATGACCAAGGTCGTTACCAAAAGCCTCGTGGCGGTGGAAACACTGGCAGTAGACAACAAGGTGGCGGACAAGCAAAATCTCGAACACCTGTTTTGGATAATTTTGGGCGTGATGTTACAAAATTAGCAGAAGAAGGTAAATTGGACCCAATTATTGGACGAGAAAGCGAGATTGAGAGAGTTTCTCAGATTCTAAGTCGTCGTAAGAAAAATAATCCAATTTTAATTGGTGAACCTGGTGTTGGAAAAACAGCAATCGTTGAAGGTTTAGCATTGAGAATTAATCAGAAAAAGGTTTCTCGTGCTCTGTTCAATAAACGAATTGTGATGTTAGATTTGGCAGCTTTGGTTGCTGGAACGAAATATCGTGGTCAGTTTGAGGAACGTATGAAAGCGATTATGAATGAGTTGGAAAAAACTCGTGATGTAATTCTTTTCATTGATGAGATTCATACTATTGTTGGTGCAGGTGGAGCGACTGGTTCTCTTGATGCATCGAATATCTTCAAACCTGCTTTGGCAAGAGGAGAATTGCAATGTATTGGTGCGTCAACTTTGGATGAATATCGTCAGCATATCGAAAAAGATGGTGCTTTGGACAGACGTTTCCAAAAGGTAATTGTTGAGCCGCCTTCTGTTGAAGAAGCAATCCATATTTTACATAATATTAAACCTAAATACGAAGAATTTCATAATGTAGAATATGATAATGAAGCGGTTGAGGCTTGTGTGAAATTTAGTGCAAGATATATTACAGATAGACATTTGCCAGATAAGGCAATTGATATTTTGGATGAAGTTGGTGCGAGAGTACATTTGAAAAATATTCATGTACCTAAACATATCGTTGAATTAGAACAGCAGATTGAAAACTTGAAAGAGGATAAAAATCAAGCGGTTAAAAATCAACAATATGAACGTGCAGCAGATTTACGAGATGATGAGAGCAAATTACAACGTAAGTTAGAATTTGCGAAAATGGAATGGGAAGAAGATTCTAAAACGAAGAAATATCCTGTTACAGAAGAAGATATTGCGGAAGTTGTTGCAATGATGACGGGAATTCCTGTTCGTCGTGTAGCTCAAAACGAAAGTAATAAATTGATTACAATGGGTGCAGATTTGAAAAAATCTATCATTGGTCAAGATGAGGCTGTTTTGAAAATTACGAAAGCAATCCAAAGAAATCGTGTTGGATTAAAAGACCCGAAAAAACCAATTGGTTCTTTCATATTCTTAGGACCAACTGGTGTTGGTAAGACGGAATTAGCGAAAGCTTTGGCTCGTTATATGTTCGATACAGAAGATGCTTTGGTAAGAATAGATATGTCGGAGTATATGGAGAAATTCTCTGTATCTCGATTGATTGGAGCGCCTCCAGGATATGTTGGATATGAAGAAGGTGGACAATTGACGGAACGTGTTCGTCGTAAGCCTTATTCTGTGATTTTATTAGATGAAATCGAGAAAGCACATCCAGATGTTTATAATATTTTATTGCAAGTTTTAGATGACGGACAATTAACTGATGGTTTGGGTCGCAAGGTAGATTTTAAAAATACTTTGATTTTAATGACGTCTAATATAGGTGTTCGTAAATTGAAAGATTTCGGTTCTGGAGTTGGTTTTGCCACTAAAGCAAGAATGGATTCGGCAGAAGATGATGCAAGAGGCATAATTCAAAATGCTTTGAAACGTACTTTCTCACCAGAATTCTTGAACCGTATTGATGATGTAATGGTTTTCAATTCTTTAGGAAGAGAAGATATATTCAGCATTATTGATATTGCCATGAAAGATGTTTACAAACGTTTAGAAGGTATTAATTATACATTAGAATTAAGCGAAGAAACGAAAGCATTCTTAGCGGAGAAAGGTTATGATCCGCAGTTTGGTGCAAGACCGTTACATCGTGCAATTCAAAAGTATTTGGAAGATCCTTTAGCAGAATTCATCTTGAATGATGCAGAGAAAGCTGGTAAATTAATCGCTACTTTTGATGATGAAAAGAAAGAAGTGATTATTAATAAGGAAAATGCGAAAAGTATTTCGGAATAATAATGTAGAGCAAACGGCATTGCCTTTGCCTTCGATATAAATTACAAAAGCGACTTTGAATTGATTTTCAAAGTCGCTTTTTTTTGTATTAATAATCTTA
>CAZEOC010000102.1:0-10716 GCA_964513525.1 uncultured Saprospiraceae bacterium
CTAATTCTTCGATGATTGGTCCTATCATTTTACAAGGTCCACACCATTCTGCCCAAAAGTCAATTAATACTGGTTTATCCGTAGCGATTATTTCCTCGAAGTTCGCATCTGTGATTTGTAATGCCATTTTTTTAAATTTATAATTTATAATAATTAAATATAATCAACCAAACTATTACTATAGTTGGTCAATTACAAAAATAAACAATTCCTTTTAAAGGAAAGTTGTTTTCATCATTACTATTTAATTCTAAATTTGAAAAGATGTTTAAAATTGTTTTTAAAAAGACATTTAAAAAAGGAATAAGATTGGACAAAAGACTTATAAACACTTAATTATATTTGATATAGCGCTCTTTTCAAATTAAGTAAGAATCATTTTATACAAAAAGTCGTATCTTTATATCTAAATAAATTTTAATAATATAAATCACAAAATCTTAATATTTTTTTAAATGAAAATAGACGTTGCCAAACATATTTCAGCACTTTTGTACGAAAATGATAAAGTAGTTATTCCTGAATTAGGCACGTTTTTAACGATTCAGAAACCAGCGGAAATAAATAAATTTCAACAACTTTCTCCAGCTACTAAAGAAGTTATTTTTGATAGATATAATTCAATAGATGACAGATTTTTAATAGAATCCATTGCTAATCAATTTCAAATTACGACAAAAGAGGCAGAAGGTAAAGTAACTATTTTTGTTAATGAGATTAAAAATAATTTACCAAATCGAGCGATTGCTCTAAATAATATCGGTCGTTTATTTTTAGATAAAAATAAAGAAATTACATTTGCTCCAAGTAATACAAACTTTTCAAATGATGGTTTTGGTTTGCCGAAAATAGATTATTCGCCTATTATTAGACAAACTAAAAAAGTGGAAGTTGAACCTATAGAGGAGATAATTGCTCCAAAAAAACGAAATGGCATTAATGCTATCATCGCAAATATTTGGGGAGACACCAATGTTCGTGCGATTGTATTAATTTGTATTTTGATACTTTTAGTATTTCAAATTTCTCGTTTTATAAATAATGAATCGGAAATAGTAGAACCTTCTATTATTGAAAATAATGACGATGTGATAGATTCGGAAACGAATATCGACCCTTATGAAAAAACGATTGATAATACACCTCAAATAATAACCGAAACAGAAATAATAGAAGAAGAGATTGAAAGTGTGGAAATTGATAAAATAATTAATCAAAAACCACAATCAAACTCAAATGAAGGCGAAAAAGGAGTAACTATAGAAAGCCCTGAAAGTGAAACGTCTAATAGAAAAAACTATATTATAAATATTGGTAACTTCAGCACCGCAGAAAATGCAGATATTGCTACTGCTCAGGTGAAAAAAGCGGGTTATGTTGCTTATATCAAAAAGATAAGTAATACTAAATATAGAGTCGGTATATCTCTAAGCTCAACTGAAGAAGGTTTGGATATAAAATTAGACAAAATAAAAGCTATCTTTCCAGATGCATGGGTAATGAATAGATGATTTTTTATTATCAAGTAAGATTTGAATGTTTACAATTGATTGCTTTTTTAGACTTATTCATCTAAAGAATCGAGTTGCTAACTTGATTGAAAATACTAACCAAATAAAAATAAAATGTCAGAAATCAAATTTCAACGAACGAACATTAGAGGTATGTCAAATGATGATATTCAATCATTAATTGACAAAAATAAAGGTATTTATACTCAATTTTATGACCCAGATTATGTTGATAGTTTAACGACTAATTTATTTTCTTATTTACACCCTGTTTATTATAGAGAGAAATTTATTGGTTTTGATGAAACACTCGAACCAATGCCTAATAACAAGCCATTAATTTTTGCGAGTAACCATTCTGGAATGGCTTTTCCTTGGGATGCAATGGTTTTCGGAGCAGGTTTGTATCAAATAGATAAGGCAAACGGTCGAAATTCAATTCGTCCATTAACAGCTCCGATGCTTTCGGAAACATATCTGATGAATCCATTTATGATTCCTTTTATGTGGAAACGAGCAGGTGGAATTGATGCGACTTCTTTGAATTTTGAAACGCTGATGTATTTCAATGAAGCGAATTTATTAATATATCCAGAAGGTGTTCCTGGAATAGGAAAAGGATTTAATCGTCGTTATGAATTACAACGATTTTCTTCTTCGTTCATTAGAATGAGTTTGAAACATAGAACAGATATTGTTCCTGTTGCAACTGTGAATGGAGAATTTATTAATCCTTATAGTTATCGTTCATTGTGGGTGAATAACTTGGTGAATAAAGTTGGAATTCCATATCTTCCTATCGGTATATTAACAGTTTTAGCCTTATTCCAACCTTGGACTTTTTACTTTGGTTTACCAGCAAATCTAATTTACGTCCGAGGAAAACGCATTAAACCTTACGAAATGACGGACAAAAAATTCGAAGATTTAACAATGGAAGATTTGAGAGCAATTACCGATAAAGTAAGAGCAGAAATGCAAATTCACTTAACGGATTCTGCTGAAAAATATGGAAAGAAACCGTATAAATGGGGCGAATTATTCAAAAATCAATTTAAACGTATTAGTCGATTTTGGTACTTTACACCACCTTTTTGGCCATTTATATTTTGGGAACATGAACGTCAATATTTACGCCATCAAAAAGATGGAACGCCAATAAATATGGATTTTGGCTTTTTGGGTTTCTTAGGAATGTTATTCCGTCATGCTTTTTTACTTTTTTATTTTCTACCAATTTTAGGTTGGATTCCTTTATTAATAAAAGGATACAGTAAAAAAGGCTGGCAAGAGAAATAAATTGAATTAGTTTATTTAATAAGCTATTTAATAATCTACCGTTTATCGGAATTGTTAAATAGCTTTTCTTATTTTTTATAAAGTACTTCCTTACACTACAATACACACTATTTTTTATTAATTATAGTTAATATAATAGTATGAAGTTTATCATTCATGCTACTTTTCAAGAAACAAAAAAGGGAATTATGAGAAATTATATTTTAACTATTGGTTTGGTAATTTTTACGGCTTTTTATGCAAATGCAGGTTGTGTTTCTGGAGATTGTGACGATGGTTTTGGAACATATGTTTGGCAAAACGGCGATATGTACGTTGGTTTTTGGAAGAATGGTTCTAAACACTATTTTGGAATGAACTTCTGGAAAGATGGCGACTTTTGGTATGGTTTGTATAAAGATGGAAACCGTAAACCAGGACATGGCTTATATGCTTGGGACGATGGAACATCTGAAACGAGAACTAATGCTGTTCGTTTTTCAGAAAGAGGTTGTGTTTCTGGAAATTGTGAAGATGGCTGGGGCGTTTATATCTACGATGACGGAGATTTACACGCAGGTTATTGGAAGAATGGAAAGCAACATTTTTTCGGTGCAAAATTCTGGCAATCGGGTGATTTTTATTTGGGATTATATAAGAATGGTGATAGAAAAACGAATCGTCAAGGTTTCTATGCTTATAATGATGGACGAACAAAAACTTATGTAAATCCACCAAGATTCTCAGAGAAAGGTTGTGTTGAAGGAAATTGTGATGATGGATTTGGAACTTATATTTGGAGCAATGGAGATTATCATACAGGATTTTGGAAAAACAAAAAGCAACATTACATTGGGTTGAAGTTTTGGGGCGATGATGATTTTTTCTTAGGAATTTATAAAGATGGAAAACGTAGAAAGAGAGGTTTGTATGTTTATGAAGATGGGACAAAACAAATAAGAACGGATGTAGTATATTTTGATGCGAATGCTTCTTATTTAGCTCTGAATACAACGACGAATAATTCGACTTTTGATGCGAATAATATTGTAGAAGATTACAATACAAATCATACGACAAGTTCAACTTATAATTCTACAAACTCAAATAGTGATGGAACAACAAGGGTTTGGGCTGTAATCGTAGGCGTTGCAGATTACAATCATATTAATGCACTTAAATATACAGATGATGATGCTTATCGAGTTGCGAATTTCTTGCAACGTCCTGAAGGCGGAGCAGTTCCTGACGAGCAATTGAGTATCTTGATAGATGAAAGTGCTACGAAAAGTAAAATTATTACTCAGGCAAGAAATCTATTTAGTCAAGCTGACGGTGATGATGTAATTCTATTTTATTTCTCTGGTCATGGAACTAATGGCGCATTTTTGCCTCGTGATTTTGATGGTTATAATAATAAGTTACCACATTCAACGATTAGAAATATTTTTAATAGTAGTAAGGCAAAACATAAAATTTGTATTGCAGATGCTTGTCATTCTGGAAGTTTGGATAAGAACATGAAAGATATGTCAACCGTAGTCAATACTTATTATGATGCTTGGAATGGTTCTTCTGGAGGAACAGCTTTATTAATGTCTTCGAAAGCAGAAGAAACGTCGATTGAGTTTCGAGGTTTACGTCAAGGCGTTTTTAGTTATTTCTTGATAAAAGGTTTGAAAGGAGAGGCGAATTCAAATGGCGATAATATTATTACAATTACAGAATTGTACAATTATATTGACCAAAGAGTGAGAGGATATACAGGAAATAAACAAAATCCAGTGATTAATGGCAATTACGATAAAGATATGCCAATTGCTGTAATACGAAATTAATTGAACCGCAGAATATCGAATATTGAATTATGAATGTCGAAGTTTGCTCTACTTTATTATAAAAAATACTTTTTTAGTGTATTCGTCAAAATTCGTAATTCAATATTCTGTGGTTCAATATTTCTTATCAATTATTCATAAGGCTTTCAAACATTACCTTACCATCAATATTCCCCAAAGTCATTTCGCTTGCACGTTCTGGGTGCGGCATCATTCCGAAAACATTTCTATTCTTATTACAAATACCTGCAATATTATCTAAAGCACCATTTGGATTATTTTCAGTAGCAGTATTTCCATTTGCATCAGCATATCTGAATAAAATCTGATTGTTGGCTTTCAAACTTGCTAAAGTAGCTTCATCTGCATAATAGCGACCTTCTGCGTGTGCAATAGGAATATTTAAAGCTTTGTTTAAATCGATATTTTTAGTAATTGCAGATGCAGTTGTTTCTGCTTTCAAATAAACATTTTTACAAATGAATTTTTGATTTTCATTACGTAATAATGCACCTGGCAATAAACCAGCTTCACAAAGAATTTGGAAACCATTACAAATTCCCCAAACGTATCCGCCATTATTTGCGAACTCAATTACAGAACTCATAATTGGTGAAAACCTTGCAATCGCTCCTGCACGTAAAGCATCACCATAAGAAAATCCACCAGGAACAAAGATGCAATCTCCTTTACCAAAACCTTGCAAATCGGTATCTTTATGCCAAAACTCCACAACTTCTTGTTGCATTACTTCACTAATAACATGTAATAAATCACTATCACAATTAGAACCTGGAAAAATTATAACGCCAAATCTCATATCATATACTCTATCAAGTTGCAGGGTGCAGAAAATGAATAATTCAAAATCCGTAACTCGCAACTCGGCTTATTTGAAAATTAATGTTTGATACTGCAAAATTAATACAATTATTAGCAAAGTGAGGTGAAAAAACTCAGCAATTGCTGGATTTTTTATTTTTTGTAGAAAAAATCCTAAAAATACAGCTAAAGGTGCAGTGAATATTAGTAAATGCTCCAAGCCAATTTGTGCTTGGTAGAATATGGATAAAGCACTGATAACCAAAGCCCAGTAAAGCATTGTAATATATTTTTGAACCTTAATATTTGTTCGAGCATAGAACGATTGAAAGTTCACCAAACATAATAAAATAATAAAGCTAATTAAGCCTAATTTAAAATAGGTTGATGTATTCCATGCTATTTGTATATCTAAAACCTGTATTGTTGTCCAACTTTCTTGTAAAAGGTCAAGATTATCATTCCAAAAAAGATAAGTTCCTGCTAAAAAGAAAGGCACAAAGAAGCCAATAAAAATGATTAATAACTCTTTTAGATTAAAGGCTCTGATTACAATTAAACCTAAAATTGCCCAAATTAAAATCACATTGATAGAGAAGTAAAATAAACTGCCTAATGCAATGAAGAAACCAAGATTAAATAATTCACTTGCAGCTTCGAATTTACGATAACTTTGGAATAATTGTCCAATTGCAATAATGAAAAAAGTATTCGCAAAATGTAAAGGATGTAATACCAAAAAATCAGGTAAAGCACTTGCAATCAAGACATAAGTAAGACCTGAAAAAAAGGTGTTAGCTTTCTGTATCTTATTATTAGTAACGATTTGATTAATTATTATTGCTTGAATAATAATTAATAATAAAGCCGTAATATTAGCGAATAAACCATTCGTCCCAATCCAACCATAAATTACATCACTTAAAAAGTTTGCATTTGTTGGTTGCCAATCTGTAGGAAAAATGAAATTATGCATTCTTAATAGAAAGGCATAAATCAATAAGAATATAACCGTTATCGGTTGATTTGTTTTGAATAATTGTAACATAGTTTCAAAGTAGAACGGATTTTCTAACCTGTTGAATTTTTTATAACTGTTTTTTGTTAGGATTGTTGAATAAATAAATGTAGACACTTGACTTGTCTTTTTTACCTTATTAAAGATGAAAAATACTTCGCCAGAGAATCTACATTTACTTACTTGCCAATCCTGAAAGTAAAATTAGGAAAAATTAAGCATTAAAAAAGCAGGAGTTATAAAAACTCCTGCTTTTTGGTGAAATGGATTTTTTATCCATTTATATTTTGACGAAAGTCAAAAGAATAAAATCACGAAACTCGGTCAAAGTATTTCGTCAAACTCGTAATTTATAACTCAACTTTTAAATTCTTCAATCAATAATTGCATTGCTGAAACATCCGTTAAAGCAGGAAATAAATCAAAAAGAGATTGACTCATACTCGCATCTTCGGTCAAGGCGAAAGCCAACATTTCTAAAGCCGCTTTATGTCGTCCACTGAAATACAAACAAGCTACTTTGCAATATAATAGTTCAACTGCATCACAATTATCTTGAGCAATCTCAATCGCATCAAAAGCCGTTTCAAAAGATTCTGTTTCAATTAAAAAGCTGACATAAGCAACCCAAGTATCTTTATCTTTTTCATTCAACTGAATAGCATGACGGAAAACAGTATCAGCATTTTCAATTTCTTCTAATTGATAGAATGCTTCTGCAATTGCAGCATAGAATTTTGGATTAGTATCGTCTAATTTAATAGACTTTCTGTAAGCACTGACAGCATTTACCCAGCGTTCTTCTTTGGTATAACATTCTCCTAATCTAAAGAAAACTTCAGGATTATGAGGTTCTAATCGAGCGGCTTTTAAGTAATTATCTCTTGAATCATAATATTGACCCATTTCTTCATAACAAAGCCCGATTTGTAAATACAAAAAAGCACTCTTTTCTGTATTTTTCATTGCTTTACGGTAAACATGAATTGCTTCATGAAATCGTTTCAAAATCATTAAAGCTTCGCCGCAATCTCTATAAGCAGCACTAAATTTTTCATTAATTGTAAAGGCAAAATCATAAGCTTCGACTGCCTTTTCATATTCTTGTTGACAGAAATGTGCATGTCCTAAATTGAACCAAGATTGAACATTGTAAGCATCTTTATCTAATAACTTATTATGCAATTTGATACTTTCTGCATACTTCTCAGATAACTCAACTGTCAACCACATTCTATCCAATGCTTCTGTTCCTTTCGGATTTAATAATAAAGCATCTTTTAGAACTTCAAAAGTTTCGTCAAAATCCCCTGAATCTTCATATACATTTGCTCTATTTAATAAAATCTCGTAATAATCCAATTCATTCGCATAAGCTAAAGCTTTATCTAAAGTTAATTGAGCTTCGTTATATGCTCGCTTATGTGTTAATATTTCAGCTTTTAGAAAATATTGCTCAATCTCTCCAGCATCAACCATTTCTGTTCTTTCTAAAACATCTAAAGCCTCATCAATTTTATCATTTTCAAATAAAAAATTGGCTTGTCTAATTAATAAAATTGCTGAAGTCGGATGTTGTAATAAGCCATTTTCTAATAATTCTTTTATAATTTCAAATTCTTGTTTTTCGTCATAATATTCATATAATTTCACAAAAGAGGTAACTTCCATATAACCAATTCCTCCATTTGTTCGCATCTCTTCAAATTGTTGTACAAGCAACTGAATATGTTGCTCATTATCATAATCAAAGTATTGAAACATATATCTTTTTTAATTAATAATTAGTAAAGAAAAAATAAATTTGCTCATCTTATTATTCGGTTAACTAACAATTAATAATTTCTCAATTTTTAATAAATAAAAAACTCAAACAATATTACTTAGTTTTAAGTTTCATAATAGTATTTCTTGAAAGTTAAGTTATCTTTTTTAGACCTTAAAAACAAGTAAAAGTCATTAAAATTCACGAAAAATATTAAATAAATTTATGCAAAATTTAAACGGAAAAACAGCATTTATTACAGGCGGAACAAAAGGAATTGGATTTTCAATTGCAGAAGCGATGCTAAAAGAAGGAATGAAAGTTTTGATTACAGGAAGAACACAAGAAAGTATTGATAAAGCTATCAAAACATTATCAGAAATAGACGAGAATCGAGTGCTTGGTTTTGTAGCAGATGTTCGAGATTTAGAAGCACAACAGAAAGCAGTGGAAACAATTATACAAAAATGGAATCATTTAGATGTATTAATTGCCAATGCTGGAGTTGGACATTTTGGTTCAATTGAAACGCTAACAAGTGAACAATGGCAACAAACGATTGATGTAAATTTGACTGGTGTTTTCAATAGTGTCAAAGCGAGTTTAGCTGGTTTAAAAGCTTCTGAAGGATATTTTATGTCGATTGCGAGTTTGGCAGGTACGAACTTCTTCGCAAAAGGTGCAGCATACAATGCGAGTAAATTTGGCTTAGTTGGTTTCACACAAGCTGTAATGTTAGATTTGAGAAGTTACGGTATCAAATGTACGACGATTATGCCAGGTTCAGTTTCGACCTATTTTAATGGAAATGAACCGAGTGAAAAAGATGCTTGGAAAATTCAACCAGAAGATTTGGGGCAAATGGTGATTGATTTATTAAAAATTCATCCAAGAACATTACCAAGTAAAGTAGAAGTTCGTCCGTCAAAAACGGCAAAAATGTAAGGGAAATGGCATTGCCTTTGCCATTGTCAAAAAACAAAAATGAAAACCCAAACGCAAATTCAAAAATGACGTTATTTTTTTAGCTTCGTGATTTTGAATTTGCGTTTTTTATTATTTTTGTTTTATATGTCAACAACACCATCAACTCGAACATTTCTAAAGAAAGGATTTCATTTTTGGCTTATTTGTATTTTGGTACATTACAGTTTAGAATATTTTATTCTTTTTCTAATTTCTATTAATTTCGAAAATTCTTTCACTGATTATTTAATCAATATTAATACTTTGATTTTTTACCATTTGATTTGTCTAACGCCATTGATATTAGTGCTTTCCATTATTTTGAAAGGAATCCAAATCTTGATTCATAAATTATAACTAAAATCTATTCGTTTTGAAATCTAACGACTTCAAATTGTTGTCTAACCTTCTTTTCATGCTCCTCAATATGTTCAGAATCGTAAGTTTCTGCCCAACGATACTTATCTAATTGATGTAAAAAATTAAGTAAATCAATTTCCTTTTTCATATTAATATACTCTGATTCAGAAATTGCTAAACCCTCTAAAAATACTCGAAATTCTACTTCATTAGCTTCATTTGACATTAAAACAAGTCCTATTTCAGTATGCGGTACAACATTGATTTCTGCTGTTCCCCAATCTAATAAACAAACAGTCTCTTCAGAATGAATCACATTTCTTGGACACAAATCACCATGAACCAACCCAGTTTTGAAATCTACAGCGATTAATTTATTTAATTCTTTAATTGCTTGTGTTTGTTCGACCCTCGTCAATACTTCATTTTTAACTAAAGAATCTTCTTTATTCAGTTCCTTTATATTATAAATCAACCTTGCTTTCCAGTCTTTATGAAACTCATTTGCTTCAACTTCTATATCCGCTATTCGAGCAATATTTTGATATTGTTTGGCATATTCTCCGAGCGTATTCCAAATCTTTAGCTTAGTCTGCGCATCACACAATTTCCCATTCAAACCAACTATTTTTTCTTGAATCATGTACAAAAAATGATGTCGAAATCCTTGTGAAATGATTTTTGGACTTGGAATTCCTAAACGAAAAACATTTTCTAAACACCATTTTTCCTTTTTATACTCTAAATCTTTAGCTGCGTCATTCAAGCGAATAATGTAATCAGAATGCAGTCCTTTTACATTAAAAACAGTATTCACAGAACCCAAATCTTCAATTTGAGTAATTGTCCTTAAAGGCTCGTTTAATTCAGCCTTGAAAATTTCTTCAATTATATCTTTCATACAGTAAAATCTTGATGGTCTATCCAAAGAATATGAACGCTATTTATATAGATTAAATTCAATAATATAGATTATTTAAAATAAAATGGCTTTCGCCAATAATAGCGCTCACCGGCTGATAAGTATTGGCTGAAATATTTGAGTATTGTTTTAGTTGAAGAGCTTTGTATCAAAATATTAAGCACACAACTTTTTTATTTATTTAAGTACCTGGACATAATTAAACGGGTATAAATAACGCAGTTGTTTTTTTGCTA
>CAZEOC010000103.1:0-10715 GCA_964513525.1 uncultured Saprospiraceae bacterium
TAAATTATTAGAAAAGCAGAAAAAAGGAAAGAAGAAAATGCGTCAAGTAGGTTCTGTTCAAGTTCCTCAAACTGCATTTATGGCAGTATTGAAATTAGATGATTAAGCAGATATTAATAATAACTTTATTAGAATGCCTCAAACTTTATAGTTTGGGGCTTTTTTTATGAATTGTCTTTATAAAAAGAAAATATGTTTCGCTTAAATAATTTATTTTTTATCAAATCATAAAATTATTTGATAAATGAATACATGAAATTTTGAACTTATTTTTATTAATAAAGTTGTATCAATTATTTAATTTTCACATCTATAATTAGTTGATTGAAAAACAAATAGATGAAAATCATTTTTAATTAAATAATATTTACTTATCAATCATATCTATTGATATTTCAATTTATTAGAAATATTATTCTAATTATTATGTTAAAATTGATTTTTTATTTTATAAAATAATCTTAGATTTACTAACCTTTTTACTAAAAAAGACGTGTATTGATAATAAGACTACTAAATATAAAGAAACCATTCTTTATTTATCATTTCCTATTTTTTTATTAGTTAAAAACCTAAAACCAACTTTTTAAAGAAGAAAAATACTTAATCAAATATATGTTTTATTCACTTTTAAAATCAAATTAATTATGTATAAATCAAGTTTATTTACAATTTTATTTTTGTTCATGGCTTTAGTTAGTTTTGGACAGTTTAGTGATAGTGGTGCTCTTGCAGATGAGAGTGTTTGTGAAGGGAATAATGTTTCATTTATGGCAACATATAATGATGCTGATAATGGAGGAACTGTTTTCGAATGGGTTGTTGATGGAAATACGTTGACAGGAACTTCAGGTACTGTGGCAGGAATAACTTATACTATTTCATCTGCTTTAACTTTTTCTTTCCCTCCTGCTGCTTATATTTATCAAACAAATTTAACAATTACATCTACTACAACATCATTTGATAACTATTCAGTAAGAGCAGAAGAAACTAATTCATCAGATGCCACTAGTGATGCAACACTTTTTGTAAATGCGAATCCATCAATTACAGCAATTGCAGATGTCACAGTATGTCATGGGGGTAATGCGGTATTTGCTACGGATGTTTCAGGTGGAGATGGTTCGTATGATTATACTTGGACAAGATATACAGGTTCATCTACAGTTGATTTTGATGATGATGGAGGAGTTTCAGCATCTGCAGGAACAATAAATGGAACAATTTCAGGGGCAACTACAGATATAACAAATAGTGATATCGGTATAGTAGTTACGGATGGAAACGGTTGTACAGCTTCTTCAACTCCAACTGCAACAGTTTTAACAGTAGCAGCAGCACCAACAATTACAGCTCAACCAGATGCTACAGCTACATTTTGTAGTGGTAGTGATGTAACTTTAACAGTTGCAGCAAATGATGCTTCAACTTATTCTTGGTCTGATGGAAGTATCGAAGTAGGAACAGCCGCTTCTTATACTGCTACAGCAGCAGGAACATATACAGTAACGGTTGGTAATACAGGTTGTACAAGCGGTGCAGGAGCAGTTGTATCTACTTCATCTGCTGTTTCGGCAAGTCCAACTTTAGCAGTTTCTGACCCAGCTGCGCCTAATATTCCTGAAGGAGGATCAGGTTCTACAAGTGTTACTTACACTTCTGGTGCAAATACAACAGTCACATGGTTTGTAAATGGTGAAGCTTTAACAACTGCGAGTACTGTAACTACAGGAGGAACTGCAGTTTCTATATCTGCGGCTGCTGGTACAAGTCAAATTGATTTTACAGGTGTTACTGCAGCTGATGTAGGAGCATCCGTATCTGTAACAGTTTCTGATGACTGTGGTACTGTAAATTCAGCACCAACAGTATTACCAGTTGAATTAGCATATATCAAAGGACAAAAAGTTGGAAATACAGTTGTATTGAGTTGGCAGACACTTAGTGAAATTAATAATTATGGATTTGAAGTTGAAAAAAGTATCGACGGAAAAACATTTAACTTAATTGGTTTCGTTGAAGGAGCAGGAAATTCTGTAAATGCTTTAGATTATTCATTTATTGATGAAACACCAACTACAGGAATGAATTACTACCGTTTGCGTCAAGTTGATTTAGATGGTGCTTTTACATACACAGAAGTTGTAAGTGTTGATTTTGATGGGGAAACTGCTCCATTTACATTGAATATTAATCCAACTGCATCTTCTAATCAAGTTCAAATTACATTATCAGAAGCATTTGATAAAGATTTGAATGTAGAGATTTATGATGCTTTAGGAAGAAAAGTAATGAATACTTCTATAAGAATGGGGGAAAATGTATTACCACTTAATATTTCTACTTTTACAAAAGGACAATATTTTGTGCGTTTATATAATTCTGATAATACAGTAACAAAAACATTCTTTAAACTATAGAAAATCTTTTTGGAACATATATTAGAAAGAGTATATAAAAGCCTCAGACTTTCGAGTTTGAGGCTTTTTATATTTCCTCAATAAAATACTTACAATACTTAATCTCAATTTTGAATCTTGATTAGTATTAAATATTAAAAAGCCGTACATTCATTTTTTATTGATAACCAAACATTAAAAAATGAAAAAACAGATTTATACCTTTCTAATATTGTTATTCCCTGTATTAATAATCGCTCAAACGATAGAAAATAAATCAGTATTAACAATCCCTCAAATCATGCAAGGTGAAAAATTTATTGGTTATGCACCTTCAAATATTAATTGGTCAGCAGATAGCAAAACAGTTTATTTTGATTGGAATCCTGACCAAGAAATTTTAAAAAATCAATTTAAAGTTGGAATTAATACACCAAAAAAAATTGAACAAGTTGAGATTGGAGAACGAAAATCTATGCCGAGTTTTCGAGGTACTTGGAATCAGAGTTATACAAAAAAAGTCTATACTAAGAATGGAGATATTTTCTTATTTGATGTAGAACAAAACCGTATCAAACAGATTACAAGTACACTTACTCGTGAATATAATCCACAATTTTCGGGAACTGAAGAAGAGATAATTTTCACTTCTGATAATAATTTATACGCTTGGGGAATTGAAAATGGAACAACAGCACAAATTACAAATTTTCAAAAAGGTAATAAACAATCAAAATCTTCAAAACCCGAATATCAAGAATGGTTAACAAATGACCAATTATTACATTTTCAAATACTTAGAGAACGAGAAATTCAAAGTGATTTGAGAAAACAATTTCGAGATACTTTAAAGCCAAAACGTCCTTTAGAAATTTATTATGGCAATAAACGTATTTCCAATATCAAGCTTTCGCCTAATAAATCTTTTGTTACGTTTCGATTAACAAAATCTGCAAAAGCAGATAGAACTGATGTTCCAAACTTTGTGACAACGTCGGGTTATACAGAAGATATAAATGCTCGGGTAAAAGTAGGTTCTCCTCAAGACACTTACGAATTCGGAATTTATGATATAAATAGAGATACTTTTTATATCATAGATGAAACGCAAATCGAAGGAATTTTTGATAAACCAGCTTATTTAGAAACCTATCATACAGATACATCGGCTTATAATCCAAAGTGGGAAAAACCTCGTTCTGTAATTTATCATGGAGTATTTTATTCTCCTGATGGTTTTCAAGCTTTGATGGATATTCGAGCTATGGACAATAAAGACCGTTGGTTGATGTCATTGGAATTGAAAACTGGCAAATTAGAATTACTGGATAGACAGCATGATGATGCTTGGATTGGTGGACCGGGAATTGGAGAATGGGATTATTATCCTGGGAATTTGGGTTGGATTAATAATCAAACTTTTTATTATCAATCTGAAAAAACTGGTTATTCGCATCTGTATTCAATGAATATGAATACAAAGAAAACAAAACAGCTAACGAAAGGAAAATTTGAAATTCTATCCGCAGAATTATCAAAAGATAAAAAAGCTTTTTGGATAACTTCTAACAAAGAAACACCGCATGAGCATCATTTTTACAAAATGTCAGTTCTAGGTGGAAAAATGGAAAAAATAACCAACTTAGCTGGTGGAAATGAGGTAAGTATTTCGCCAGATGAAAACTGGTTAGCGATTCGTCATTCAACTTCTAATAATCCGTGGGAATTGTATTTAATGAAAAATGAAATTGGTGCAGAACCAATTCAAATTACAAATTCTACAACTGAAGAATTTAAAAAATATGATTGGCGAAAGCCAGAAATTGTAAGTTTTACAGCAAGTGATGATGTGAAAGTTCCAGCAAGAATTTATAAGCCAAAAAAATCAAATGGAAAGGCGATAATCTTTGTTCATGGAGCAGGATATTTGCAAAATGTGCATGAATGGTGGTCCGTTTATTATCGAGAATATATGTTTCATAACATCTTGGTTGACAATGGTTATACGGTTTTAGATATTGATTATAGAGCGAGCAAAGGTTATGGACGAGATTGGCGAACTGCAATTTATCGACACATGGGCGGAAAAGATATTAGTGATAATATTGATGGTGCGAAATACTTGGTTGAAGAACATGGAATTAATGCAGATGCAATTGGAATTTATGGTGGTTCTTATGGTGGGTTCGTTACTTTGATGTCAATGTTTACTCATCCAAAAACTTTCAAAAGTGGAGCAGCTATTCGTTCAGTAACGGATTGGGCGCATTACAATCATCCTTATACAAATAATATTTTAAATACACCCGTTTTGGATTCTATTGCATATCGCAAAAGTTCTCCTATTTATCATGCAGAAGGTTTTGAGGGAAATTTATTGATTTTGCATGGAATGATTGATGATAATGTACAATTTCAAGATGTTGTTCGCTTATCGCAACGTTTGATTGAATTAGGAAAAGATAATTGGGAATTTGCAGTTTATCCTGTTGAACGACACGGTTTTGTGGAACCGAGTAGTTGGGCAGACGAATATAAACGTATTTTTAAATTGTTTCAAAATACACTTTAAGTGAAGCGTAAAGAATAAGTTCGACATTTAAACTTGCTCTTTTTAGGATATTCTTCATTAAAAATACTCGCCATAACTACGGCTATTCCTGCGTTTTTTGCTTCGACTATCCTAAAAATAGACGGCGTTTAAAAAGTCGAACTTATTCTTTGCACTTCACTAATTGGTTGCGAGTTTTGAAAAATTGGAGTGGCTTATTTTATTGAAAACAATTTTAATTTATATTAAAAATGATAATCATAGTAATGGGCGTAAGTGGTTGTGGAAAATCAACAATTGGAAAATTGGTTGGGGAAAAATTGAACATTCCATTTTTTGATGGAGATGATTTTCATCCACAATCTAATATTGATAAAATGGCAAATGGCTTTCCATTAAATGATTCAGATAGAAAACCTTGGTTAGAAATATTAGCTAATAATGCAGCAAATTGGGAAAAAGATAAAGGAGCTGTAATTGCTTGTTCTGCTTTAAAAGAAAGTTATCGAGAAATTCTAAATTCGAAAGCAAAAAAAGTGAAATGGGTTTATTTATCGGGTTCTTTTGATTTGATATTAAATAGGATGAATGCTCGAAAAGGACATTTTATGAAGGCAGAAATGTTGCAATCTCAATTTGATACGTTAGAAATTCCAACTTATGGTTTAACGATTGATATTAGTAAAGAGATAGAAAAAATAGTAGCTGATATAGTAAACAATGAATCATAGAATGTTGAATATCGAAGAATTGACCTATTAAAATGATTTATTAAAGTAGTTCAAACTTCGATATTCGTAATTTGATATTTTCTATTCTGCGGTTCTAATTAATCTATTAAACTAATTTCAATAACCAGTCAACAACTGTTTTTACTTTACCTGAATATGGTGGATATAATAGTTGTGTTTGAGCGAATTTTTGTTTTACAACTGCTTTAGAATGAGAGAACTGTAAAAAACCAAAATGTCCGCCACTATTTCCAAAACCACTATTATTAATTCCGCCAAAAGGTAAATTTGTTTGTGCATACTGAATCAAACAGTCATTAACTACAACACTACCTGAACTTGTTTTTTCTAAGAAGAATTTTTCTGTTTTACGACTTTTTGTAAATACGTACAATGAAAGTGGTTTCGGCAAATCTAAAATTGTGTGTAAAGCATCTTCATTATCAGAATAAGTCATAATTGGTAAAATCGGTCCAAAAATTTCTTCCTGCATAATATCCATTTCTGCGGTAACATTTGTTAGAACAGTTGGAGAAATAAATAAATCTGCTTCATCTAAATCACCTCCAAAAGCCACTTTTGCTCCTTTATTAATCGCATCTTCTAAAAGGGATTTTAAACGATTGAAATTTTTATTATTTACAATTCTTGCATAATCAGGCGACTTCTGAATTCCATTTCCATCGGCATTAAACATCTTATTTGCCAATTTTTCTAAATTCTGAATTAACTTATTTTCAATCGCTTCATTCGCCAAAATATAATCAGGAGCAATACAAGTTTGTCCATTATTAATCAATTTACCCCAAACAAGCTTTTCAGCAGAAGCGTACAAATCAGCTGTTTTATCAACGATTGCAGGCGATTTTCCTCCTAATTCTAAAGTTACTGAAGCTAAACTGTCCGCAGCAGCACGCATTACTATTTTACCAACTTTTGGACTTCCTGTAAAGAAAATATGATTAAATGGTTTTGATAATAAATCTTGTGAAACATCTACACCACCTTGTATAACAGCAATTTCATTCTCTTGAAATAACTCATCCATCATCTGTTGTAAAATAGCAGAAGTGTTAGGAGTCATTTCTGAAGGTTTGATAATTGATGTATTTCCTGCTGCAATAGCACTAATCAAGGGATTGATGGCTAATGAAAAAGGATAATTCCAAGGTGAAATAATCAAACAAACACCTTTTGGTTCATATTGAATATAAGAAGAAGTACCAAGTAAGGGTAAAGGTGCACCAACATGTGTTGGTTCCATCCATGATTTTAAATGTTTGGTAGCATGTGAAATTTCACTGAACACCGTTGCTAATTCTGTTGTAACAGTTGCTGTCGGAGGTTTTTTAAAGTCATTATAGATTGCTTGTTCTATAGCACTTCTATTATTTTCAATCCAATCCTTTAAGCTTTTAAGCTTTTTAATTCTTTCTCTATAACTCGTTTTAGCAATAGTCGCAGTGTGCAGCTGTTGCGATTTGAATATTTCATGCACCTTTTCAGTAGATATCTCAGGTACTTCCAATAATATTGTTGCAGACATTTTAATTTACTTTTAGTTTATCAATTGTTAGGTATAACCATATTTCGAGATTAAAGTTAAAGAAAATACCTGTTGATTAATAAATTAAAAAATCAGGTGGAATATTAGTGTGTTTAATTTGTGATTATAGAGATAGATAAGGCAGATAAATTGTGACATTTTTAAGCTTAAAATTGTTATAGAAATGTCACATGTAAAAAAAGATAAATTATTTAAAAAAATAATTTAAGCTGCTAAGTATTGCTATTATTATGTTTGACACATTATTAATAATACATATAATAAAAAAATAAATTTTATTTGCAACCGCATGCAACCGATTTTGATTCATGCCCGTCTTTATAAATGTATTTAATATTTAAGAGGTTGATTATTAATTACTTTACACCTTATGATATTTCATATACGACGATATGTTGTTTAATTAATTAAAAAAAAATACTTAATATAAAAATATTTAGACTTATGAAAATGCAAGAAAATACATCAATTACAATCGAAAACGGACAAGGAACAATTAAATTAAACTATGATAATTTACGTAAAGGTGTTTTAGCACTTAGAGCAGTAAATCACCGTTTACGTCAAGAAATTATTGAATTGTTACAAAATAAAGCTCAAACTACTGTCACAGATATTTATGTGAAGTTACGTATCGAGCAATCAGTAGCTTCTCAACATTTAGCAATCTTACGTCGTGCAGACATCGTAAATACAACTCGTGATGGAAAATTCATTTATTATACTTTAAATGAAGAGAAATTAAGAGTAATTGCAAAATTAGTAGAGGAACTTAAATAGATAACTACTTATTAATGATAATGATTAGGTCTTTTGAAAAAGAGATTAAAAAAATTACAAAAAACTATTGGGATTCAAGGTGTTACGAAAGTAACACCTTTTTTATTTATTTAATTTATAGGAATAAGCATTTCATTAATCAGAAAAAATACCATTATCCGATTTGCTATTATCAAAAACACGTAAAGCGACAACTTCCGCTTCCGCTGTTTTGATACCATTAGCAAAGAAATCACATTTTAGAACTGTCTTTCTTTTTTTAATTTCAGTAACGATTGCTCTTAATTCAATTTTTGCATCGTTTAAGGTTGGTTTTAAATATTTCACATTTAAAGTACCCGTAGCGTAACGATATTCTGGTTGAGAATCCAAATCACGATTTTCAGCTTTATAAGCTGCTGCCATTGCGGTACACATACAATGACAATCTATTAAAGAAGCGATAATTCCGCCATTTAATAAATTTTTCCAACCTTGGTATTTGGGCTTTGATGTCCAATGACAAATCGCAATATCATTTTCCCAAAAACTCTGAATATTCAATCCATCTTCATGTGATTTCCCACATCCAAAACAGATATTTCCTGGCATAAAATCTTGAAAATACATTTTATATAGTTTAAACTCACCCCAACCCCTCTCTTGAAAAAGAGGGGCTTAAATCTCAATTCAATTTAAGTTTCGAAGCTGAGTATTGCTTCCTTCTTTTTCAAGGTGGAGGTGAGTGAAATTAACTGTTAGTAACGTTTTATTCCCTTCCAAACAGTTCATCTTTACTTACTTTTTGAACTTTTTTCCCTTGTTCTAATTTACGAGTAATTGCATCATAAGGCTCAATTACAATTTCTTCTTTAGCCTTTAAACCAGAAGTGATTTGAATATATTTATCATTCTGAATTCCAGTTTTTACCTGAACCATATTCACAGTATCAGCGGAATAAACGAAAACAACTTCTTTTTTATCGTCATCATCTTCATTGATTTCTCTTGTCGTTACTGCTTGAATTGGTAAAGTCAAAATATCTTTTTCTGTATTGGTTTTAACTTCTACAGAAGCGGACATTCCTGGACGGAAAGGAAAACGAACTTTATTTTTAATATCTCTATAAGAATTCGGATCAATACGAATCGTAACTGTAAAATTCGTTACTTGATCGGTTGAAGTTGTACTCAAAACAGACTGTGCAGAATTAGCAATTTCTGTAACTGTTCCCGAAAACTTTTTATCCAAATAAGCATCGACTTCAATATCGGCTTTATCGCCAATTTTCACTCTCAATACATCACTTTCACTCACATCGACTTGAACTTCCATTGTATTCATATTTGCAATACGCAAAATTTCTGTTCCTGTCATTTGTAAAGTTCCAACAACTCGCTCTCCTTTTTCTACATTCAATAAAGATACTATTCCACTTGCTGGGGCATAAATATTCGTTCGAGCTAAATTCTCACGTGCTTCTTTTACAGATGCTTGTGCTGATGCAGCATTAAATTCAGCGGCTTTTACACTTTGTTTTGCCGCTTCTAAATTTGCTTCCGCCGAAGCAACATTTGCTTCAGAGGTTCTGAATTGCGTTTCCGCAGATTCTAATTCAGCAGTAGAAGTTACACCATCTTTTTGTAATTGTACATTTCGATTGTAAACCAATTCCGCATTTCTTAATTGAGCTTTCATTTGTACAACATTTGCTTCCATCTGAGCAACTTGTGATTTTGAATTTGCAATTTGTGCTTTTGAAGAACTTGCAGAAGCAACTAATCGCTCGTAAGAAGCTTGATACGTTTCAGGATTGATACGTAGTAACAATTGACCTTTGGTAACAGAATCGCCTTCTTCTACCTGCAAATCAACGATTTCTCCTGATACATCAGAACTAATTTTTACTTCAAATTCTGGATAAATTTTTCCACTTGCAGAAACAGTTTCTGTAATTGTTCGCTTTTTTACGACTTCCGTAGCGACCTTAGTTCCTACATCTTTTTTACCGCCAAATATTGCTGCTGCTGCGATTAAAACTGCAACAACACCTAATAATATCCATAAAACCTTATTACTCTTTTTCTTTTTTGCCATTACTAAAAATGTGTTGTCGTATTGATAATTTGTCGCCTTGAGATTTATTTTATATCAAACCAACAAGAAACCAGTACTATTATTTTAGGCTTATTTTTTTACCTTGATAAAAGTCTAATATTTTCAATTTGAATATATAATCGTATTTCGCAATAATTAAATTCTGTTCGGCTGTTGCCAAATTATTACGAGAAGTATTGAATTCTAATAAATTCGATGCACCTAAATTGTAGCGTTTTTGTGTGTTTTCAAATGCTTTTTGAGAAGCATTCGTTGTTTTCTCAGCCGCTTGCAATTGTTTTGCAGCCGCTTGAACATCTTGAAAAGCACGTTGAACATCTGCTTCTATTGTTTGTCGAGTTCTTTTATTGGTAATTTCTTGCGTAATTGCACTTAGTTTAGCTAACTCAACTTGAGTCTTTGTAGCACCTTTATCATAAATAGGAACGCTAAGACTCAAACTAATACTACCATTTAGATTCTCTTCTATTTGCTCGAGATAAGTTGCATTTGTGAAACTCAAATTAGAATAATTAGTACCAGTATTTGCGAATGTATTTATAGTTGGTCTTCCAGCTGCTTTCGCAATTTCTATATCGTATTCCGC
>CAZEOC010000104.1:0-10669 GCA_964513525.1 uncultured Saprospiraceae bacterium
TTGAACTTCCTGAACCATCAGAGAAAATATCCGTAGAAGCTGTTAAGTTAGTTGTACCAGAACAAAATGAATTGGTAACATTTCCTAAACCAACTGCATACCAAGCATTTTGGACAGCTGTAACTTGAGAAGAACCTGCGCCAAATAAATCTTGTGCCGCTTGTACAGAACCTAATAATGCGTCTGCAAAATCTGAATTTTGATTCAAATAAACCGATAAATTACGATAAGCAATTGCGGTTGCATCATCTACTCCAATTCCTGTTACATTGAAAGCATTTCCAATATCATTTGTTCCACTTCCTCCTACAGATAATAAGTAGAACCAATAATTTTGAACGCCAGAATTAATATGTACTCCACCATTATCAAAACTTGCATTTGGATCTGCCCAGCTTGTACCATTATAAGTATCTGGTTGTGCCGTCAATCCAGAATTTGGATTAGACATAGAACGTAAATAACCAGGAGCAGCTAAAGTGATTTCGTCACCAATATCCCAGTTTGCCGTTGCAGGTTTTGCAAAAAACTCAATTGCAGCTCCAAAAATATCTGCAAAAGATTCATTCAATGCACCAGGTTCTCCTTGATATACTAAATCTGCTGTATTTGTAATTACGGCATGAGAAAACTCATGACCCGCTACATCTATACTTACTAAAGGACTGAATGTACTTGCGCCGTCGCCGAAAACCAAAGCTTGTAAGTTTGGATCCCAGAAAGCATTTTCCATTGCATTATCAAAATGAACAAAGTTTTTGATAGTTGCTCCGTTTCCATCATAACTATCTCTATTGAATTTCGTCAAGAAGAAATCATAAGTTTTTTCCATTCCCCAGTGTGCATCCAATCCTGGATCTGCTGCTGCTGCACCTAAAGTATAACTTCCTGTAGTTCCAGAACTACTAAAGTTTTGTGTTCCTGCAGCACTTGAGCCTGAAATCGTAAATTGACCTAATAAATCATGTGAAGCTGCACTATTATCATTGTCATAAACTTGAACCGTATAAGTTTGTCCAGCTGGAATATTCAAACCAATATTAGTAAATGTTACGATTGGAAAAGTATTCCAAACAGTCGTAGATTGATAAACATTATTACTATTAGCAGTTGTTCCGTCAAATATTGCAATAAAAATATCTGGTTGTCCACCATTACTTGGATTCTCACTAAAGTTTGTATACCAATTATTATTAATCGCAGTTACACTAACCGTAGTTACGGCAACTCCAGAAGAAGTCCAATTATTTGTTGTATTCGTGAAATCAACAGCAGAATTAAAATTCGTTCCGCCGTTCATATTTTTTGTCTCAATTCCTCTACCCGATTCACGTAAACGAAATCCATTTCCTGTGTCGTCTGTAGTAATTTGTTGTGTTCCGCTATAACGAGTTTGTGCAGAACCGATTGCATCAGTATTTGCAATTTTATCTAACTGCCAAATTGCTTGGCCTGTTTTTGCATCAATAAATACATCATAAGCACCATAAGGCTTTTGAGCATTTATATTTACTTTATACACTAAACGAAAAGCATCTGCATTAAAGTTTCCATTTACTGGTGCAAGCATTAAAACAGCTTTTGGTTTTAATGAACCGCCAGTCGTCTTATTTAAATAAGCTTCATTAGCCGTATTCCATTGCCATTCTGTTGCTCCAATTTTCTGCATTGCTTTCGTAATTGCAGCTTGTTCAGAAACAGAAGGAGAAATTCCAACTTGAATTCCTGGATAATAGTGTCCGTTGATTGTTTTAATCAAACTGTTTTGTTCATGCGTTGTCATTCGACCGCCAAACACTTCTAAACCTTGATAAAACTGCTGAAATTTACGGTGCGTAAATCCAATTTCATCCGTGAAAGAACTGATTTCTTGCCAACTATCTATCTGTCTTAAATCTAAAACAGTTGATAAAGTTGAAGTAACATTATCAGCATTTGGAGCATTCTGAAACTTGACAAAATAACTATTATCATGCTTTGTAACGGCATGATTAGAAGTCGTTTCTGGGCGAATTACTTGTGGTAAAGTAGTTGCCTTTGTTTGAAAAGGATTTACAAAATTTGTAAAATCTGGTTCGGTATTTTTACCGTTTTGCTGTCCAAATACCATTGAAATAGTCAAACAGCTTAATATAAATGTTGTTAGTATTCTCATTTTTTTAAATTGACGTTTCGAGTTTCAAGTTTATGGTTGTGAATTAGATAAATTGATATAACCTTCTATGATAGGAAAATCAATGCATCAAAACTCATAACTGCAAACCCAAAACTCACAACTCGAAACATTATTATCTCATAGTAACTTTTGCAGTACTCGTTATAGTCATTAAATAATTGTATAAATCAGTTAATTCGATTGTTAATTTTCCTTTAGGATTTCCCCAAGCTACCTTGTTAACAGCTTCGCCTTCTTGATTTCTAATTTCAATGAATTTATAGATATTATCAGGTGTGTTAATATCTAAACTTGGTAATTCAGCAGCTTTTATTTTCTTATAAACTGTTTTTAATTCTGAATTATCTAATTTTCTAACGAGTTCAAAATTTCCCGCTTTTTCTTTTTTTACTAATAATTCTCCATTCTCTTTGATAAGATAAGCAGGATTTTCATTAGTTACGCCGCCACCTTGTCCGAAATGTATTTCTGCATATTTTGGTGTACAACCAAAAAATGTCGCAAAAAAGGACAATAGCATGAATTGGATTGGTATTTTCATATTCTATGTGATTTTGAATTGGCTTGAATATACTAAAATTTCTGACGACTCTACATCTAAAGGTCACAAACTCATCAAATAGAATTACTTAAGTATTATTAAAAAATCAATTTCGGGAAACGATACCAAATATCCTTTCCTTGTGCATTTGTAATATAATTCTTATTCAAATTCAATTTTTCTAAATTTGGAGCAATTAAACATTCCTCAGGAAGTGATTTTAATTCATTATCATATAAATTGACAATTTTAGCAAGAGGTAAATCTAAACTTAAACCAGAAGTTGTCAATTTATTTCCAGCTAAATATAATTTATCAATATTTGAATGTTTTATATTGACTCTTGATAATCTATTTTCTTTTAGAGCTAATTGACGCAAGTTTGGTAATTGTTTATCATCAGTTTTGAAATTTGTTAATTGATTAAAACTCAATAGCAACTGACTTAATTTTTGATTAACAATACCTTCTTTTATTTCCCATTTTTCCAATTTACAATTCTCCAAATTCAACTTTCTTAAATGAGACATTTCTAATAAATTATTAGGAATATAATGTAGATTATTATTAAACGATAAATTCAATTCTAATAACTTTTTCGATTTAAAATCAATATTGGAATCAATCTTTTTTAGGTTATTTTTATACAAGTTTAAATATTCTAAATTCTTACTGAAGTTATCATTCAACACTTCAATTTGATTATTATTCAATCTCAAAACTTCTAATCCTTCTAAGTAAGCAATATTTTCAATTGTTTGTATTTGATTGTTATTAAGTAGTAGATTAAAAAGAGTCTTATTTTTTTGTTGACAATCAATTTCTTGAATTTGATTGTCATTTAAATTTAGTATTACTAAATTCGGCATTTCCAATAGTTCGTAAGGAAATTGGGTGAATTTATTTTTACTCAAATTAATGATTTCAACATTTGTAAAAGTCAATAATTCAGGCGGAATTTCTGACCAATTTTTACAACACAAATTCAAATTTGCAACTTTAGGTTGTAAATTATCATTGAATTTAATTCCAAATAATTTTTCTAATCTCAGCTTTTCAACCTCATGATTTCCATATTTTTTATCCGCTTCCCGAATGATAAAGAAAATACCAAATTGAATAATAAAAATGGCGATTATTGTACTTAAAACTTTCTCTTTATTAATTGATTTCATAATGGATAATGAATTTTGTATTAAATGTGAATTGAGCAATAAAAATAAATGCAATTCCAACGAATCACAAAAAAGTCAGATAAATAAAGTTGAAATTTATACCAAACAATTTTCAAAGCTATATTGGAAAACTTACTTTTGATTTTTCTAAACAAAACTTGATTAATGAATATTATAACATCCGAAAGATTAGTATTTCAGGAATTTACAGAATTTGATGGAGAATTGATGTTACAAATCTTAAATACACCAGGTTGGATAAAATATATTGGTGACAGAAATGTACATTCTATCGAGGAAGCAACTGAATATTTAAAAGTTCGAATGTTGTGGAGTTATGAAAAATTTGGATTCGGAATGTATAAAGTTTTATTAAAATCAACTGGAGATTTTATTGGACTTTGTGGTTTAGGGAAACGTGCTGAATTAGAACATGTAGAAATTGGCTACGCTTTATTACCAACATATTATGGAAAAGGTTTTGGGATAGAAGCTGCAATTGCCACTAAAAATTGGGCAAATAATCATTTAAAAATTAAAACTTTGGTAGCAATTACGACTAAAAACAATCAAAAATCTCATCGAATACTTGAAAAGTTAGATATGCAGATTATTGATAATGTTAAGTTATTTGGTGACGACGAAGAGATTTATTTATTCTCAACTGATTATTAATGATGATTTTGTCGTGTTAGTATTTTACATACTAATGCAAAAGGAAATCTCAAATATTTTTAAGTGCTTTAATTAATTTTTTGTTTCAAGTCAGACAAAGTTTATTTCAATTGTATTCCGTAAAGCAGTCTGATTTCTGACTTCTAATTTCTAATGAATAACCACGAAGTTTTGTTCAAATAGAAAATAAAATGCAAAAACAAATAGTAAAAGTCTTATCAACTTTTTTACCTAATGTAATGGTAGAATTAGCGTATAATAAATTGACGATGCCACAAGTCATGAAATTACGAGAGAATGAGTTGGAAGTTTTATCAACTATGGAACAACCGACTATTGATTTTCAAGATTTCAAAATTCAATTGTATGAATGGAAAGGTGGCGAAAAATCAGTTTTACTCATTCATGGTTGGGAAGGTCAAGCGGGGAATTTTTCGGATATAATTAAACGACTAAAAGCAGAAAATTATACAATTTATGCTTTTGATGCGCCTTCTCATGGTTTTAGTAGTTCGGGCAAAACCAGTTTCTTTGAGTTCTGCGATATAGTTGGCATTTTGATTAAAAAATATCAAGTAGATACTTTAATTAGTCACTCATTTGGAGGCGTTGCAACGACGTATGCTCTTGCTCAAAATTTAGATATTAATATTAAAAAATATATTTTATTAACAACTCCAAATCGATTTTCTGAACGAATTCAGTCTGTTTGTGATGCTGTTGGAATTACAGATAAAGTTCGAGATAAATTGATTACTAAAATTGAAAGTGAAATTGAAGTTGATATCAATACACTCAATGTAAGTGACTTTGTGAAAAAAATAAAGGTGAATAATGCTTTAATTATTCATGATAAAAATGATAGAGTAATTCCAATTAGTCAATCAGAAGCTGTTATTAAAAACTGGAAAGCTGGAGAATTAATAACAATTGAAGGAACTGGACATTTTCGGATTTTGAGAACAGAATTTGTTTTGGATAAAGTAATGGACTTTTTACAATAATTGATACGCTTCTTAACTTCTCAAATTCGTTATTGAAAAAAATAATTCCTTACCTTTGTGGCAGATTTTAAATTTGAATAACGATTTTTTTAACATGAAAGAAGATCCACTAAGTTATGATTCGACAATATACCAGACAACAAGGGCAATTGGTCGAATTGGACAATTTCGAGTTCGCACATTGGGTTAACATCACTCCACCTTTTAGTCATGAAGAGTTAGAGGATTTGGCTCAAATGCTTGATATTCCACTCGATTTCCTGACCGATTCGCTCGATATTGATGAGCGTTCTCGTTATGAACGAGAAGACGATGTCCGTTTAATCGTCTTAAATACACCAACTATAAATGATTCTGAAGGTGTCAATGCAGCCATTTACGTAACCGTTCCTATCGGTATTATTTTGGTTGGCGAATTGATAATTACAATTACCGCTTTTGAAAATCCAATTTTGAAAAGATTTCTAAATGGTAAAGTTCGTAATTTTGATCCTCGGGATACCTCACTTTTTGTTTTGCAGATTTTTGAACAAAATGTTTATCGTTTTCTAAATTGTTTGAAGGATTTGAATTTAAAAAGAAATCTTTTGGAGCAAGAATTATATGATTCCAGTCGAAATAGTGAACTACAAGAGTTATTAAGAATCGAAAAAAGCTTGGTTTATTTTGTTACTTCATTAAGTTCTAATGATTTGATGAAAATGAAAATGCAGCGAACGGATTTATTAAGAATTAGAGGTGACGAAGATAAAGAAGATTTATTCAGTGATATTATCATTGATAATTCTCAGGCATTAGAAATGGCAAATATTTATACGAATATCTTAAGCGGAACGATGGATGCTTTTGCATCAATTATTTCAAACAATTTGAATATTGTAATGCAAAGATTGACCTTAATTACCATTATCTTGATGGTTCCGACCTTAATCGCCAGTTTCTTTGGTATGAACGTAACTAATGGTTTTGAGGATTCTCCTTATGCTATTTATGTAATTACAATCGTATCAATTATTGCAGCAGTAATTGTTGCTTGGTTCTTTCGTAGAAAAAGAATGTTTTAAAAACCTTGTAAAGTTAACAATGGCTTAACGATTGATTTTCAAAAAGTTAGCTATTGCCAGCCAAACTTATCCACATGTGTTGAAAAGTTATCAACAAATCACCTTGTTTTTGTTGATAACTTTTTTGTATTGATAATCAACGATTTATATATTTTATCCACATTTTGTGGAAAACTAAACCTATTTTTTCGCATTTATTCTTTTAATTTAGTACCAGTTATTAAGTAAGCAAGTTATACCAATGTTTATTAATAAATAAACTACGCAGAAAATGTTTCAAAGAAATTTTATCTATACAATCGTTTGATAAAAACATGATAATACAATAGCCACCGAAACGTTTTACTTTAAAATTACATATATACATATTGTGCAATATGACTATTTGAAAAAATAGTTAAGTAGAATTTTGTGCAATTTTTACATAAAACAAATTGTTTCACAACTAAGTAACCTTAGTGACAAATTATTAAAAAAAATGAGTGCAACAGTAGAGCCAATGTTGAAGGAAAACCCAGGACGATTCGTTCTTTTTCCTATTGAGTATGATGAGATTTGGAAGATGTACAAACAAGCAGAAGCGAGTTTTTGGACAACTGAGGAAGTTGACTTACATCAAGATTTAGTGGATTGGGAGAAATTAAATGATAATGAAAGACACTTCATTAAGCATGTTTTAGCATTCTTCGCAGCAAGTGACGGAATTGTAAATGAAAATTTAGTTTTGAATTTCATGCGTGAAGTTCAAATTCCTGAAGCTCGTTGTTTTTATGGTTTTCAAGTAGCCATTGAAAACATTCATGCAGAAACATATAGCTTATTAATTGATACATATATAAAGGATGAGAAGGAAAAAGATTTTCTTTTCAATGCCATTGAAACATTAGACTGTGTTAAGAAAAAAGCAAATTGGGCTTTACGTTGGATAGACGAAGCACCAACTTTTGCACACCGTTTAATTGCTTTTGCTGCAGTAGAAGGAATTTTCTTCTCTGGTAGTTTCTGTTCTATTTTCTGGTTAAAGAAACGTGGTTTGATGCCAGGTTTAGCTTTTTCTAATGAGTTAATCAGTCGTGATGAAGGATTACATTGTGATTTTGCTTGTTTATTATACTCTATGTTAGAAAATAAATTAGACAAGGCAGAAGTACAATCAATTATTACAGAAGCTGTAGAATTTGAAAAAGAATTCGTTGTAGATGCTTTACCAGTTTCTTTGATTGGTATGAACTCTGAAATGATGTGTGAATATATCGAATTTGTAGCAGATAGATTGCTTAATTCATTAGGTAATGATACTGTTTACGGAACTGCAAACCCTTTCCCTTGGATGGAATTAATTTCATTACAAGGAAAAACAAATTTCTTCGAAAAACGTGTTGGTGATTATGCTAAAGCCGGTGTAATGTCAAATCGTGAAGATCAAGTATTTTCGTTGGACGAAGATTTTTAATTGAATTTTGAAGTATAAACTATAAGCTATTGACTTTCTTATTTGAAAAATCAGTAGTTTATAGTTCATCTCACTCACTCACCAACTCATAATTCATATTTTAATAACCAAACTATCAATTATTAATAATAACCTTTTCACTAAAGTAAATCAATAATTCATAGTTCATAATTCGTAATTTAGGAATGAAAGTAATAAAAAGAAATGGCATACATCAAGATGTAAGTTTTGATAAAATCACCGCAAGAATTAAAAAATTAGTGTACGGTTTAGATACCAAACACGTTGATTATATAGAAATTTGTAAGAAAGTAATTCAAGGTTTATACGATGGTGTAACGACTTCTGAATTAGATAATTTAGCAGCAGAAACCTCTGCTTCTATGGCAACGATTCACCCGGATTATAACATCTTAGCTGCCAGAATATCAATTTCTAATTTACATAAAAATACCAATAAATCGTTTTCACAAACGATTAAGAAATTATACGAATATATCGACCCAAAAACGGGAGAACGTGCGAATTTGATTAGTGATGAAGCTTATGAAACAATTCAAAAGAATAAGCGAAAATTAAATGCTGCTATCGTTTATGATAGAGATTTTAGTTTTGACTTTTTCGGTTTCAAAACTTTAGAACGTTCTTACTTATTAAGAACAGAAGGGCAAATCGTAGAACGTCCACAGCATATGATTATGCGTGCAGCAGTTGGAATTCATGGAGATGATATTGAGTCAGCAATCGAAACTTACAATTTGATTTCAGAGAAGTGGTTCATTCATGCAACACCAACTTTATTTAATGCAGCAACGCCTCGTCCACAGTTATCAAGTTGTTTCTTATTGTCAATGACAGAAGATTCAATTCCTGGGATTTTTGAAACACTTTCTCGTTGTGCAAAAATCTCACAATCTGCTGGTGGAATTGGTTTAAGTGTTCATAATGTTCGAGCAAAAGGAAGTTATATCAAAGGAACAGGCGGATATTCAAACGGTTTAGTTCCGATGTTACGTGTTTTTAATGACACCGCTCGTTATGTAGATCAAGGTGGCGGAAAACGTAAAGGAGCATTCGCAATGTACCTTGAACCTTGGCATGCAGATGTAATGGATTTCTTAGATTTGAAGAAAAATCACGGTAAGGAAGAGCAACGTGCAAGAGATTTATTCTATGCTATGTGGATTTCTGATTTATTCATGGAAAGAGTAAAAGCTGATGGTAATTGGTCATTATTCTGTCCAAATGAGTGTCCAGGATTAGCAGATACTTATGGTGGAGAATTTGAGGCATTATATCACAAATATGAGCAAGAAGGAAAAGCTCGTAAGACGATAAAAGCACAAGAATTATGGTTCAAAATCTTAGAATCACAAACAGAAACTGGAACACCATATATTTTATATAAAGATGCGGCTAACAAAAAGTCGAATCAAAAGAATTTAGGTACAATCAAGTCATCGAACTTATGTACAGAGATTATGGAATATACTTCACCAGATGAAGTAGCAGTTTGTAACTTGGCATCTATTTCATTGCCGAAGTTTGTAACTGATGGACAATTTGATTTTGATAAATTATATGAAATTACAAGAGTAGTAACTCGTAATCTGAATAAAATTATTGACGTTAATTACTATCCAGTACCAGAAGCTCGTAACTCAAATATGCGTCACCGTCCAATTGGAATTGGCGTACAAGGATTAGCAGATGCATTTATGTTGATGCGTTTTCCATTTGATAGTGCAGAAGCTAAAAAATTAAACAAAGATATTTTTGAAACGATGTATTTCGCTTCTATGTCTGAATCTTGTGCAATTGCTGAAAAAGATGGAGCTTATTCAACTTATGAAGGTTCGCCAGTTTCTCAAGGTATTTTCCAATACGATATGTGGGGCGATACGCCTTCTAAACGTTGGGACTGGGCAGAATTGAAAGCAAAAGTTAAGGAATTTGGAGTTCGTAATAGTTTATTATTAGCACCAATGCCAACTGCATCAACTTCTCAGATTTTAGGGAATAACGAATGTTTTGAACCTTATACTTCTAATATTTATAGTCGTCGTACTTTATCCGGAGAATTTGTAATTGTAAATCGTCACTTATTCAAAGACTTAGTACGTTTAGGATTGTGGGACGAAGAAATGAAACAGCGTTTAATCGCTGCGAATGGTTCTGTTCAAGCAATTGATGAGATTCCACAAGAATTGAAAGATTTATACAAAACAGTTTGGGAAATTTCTCAGAAAGTGATTATTGATATGGCAGCCGATAGAGGTGCTTATATCTGTCAATCTCAATCTATGAACTTGTTCGTTGAAAGTCCAAACTTCAAGAAATTGACTTCGATGCACTTCTACGCTTGGCAAAAAGGATTGAAAACAGGAATGTATTACTTACGTAGTAAAGCAGCTGTGGATCCGATCAAGTTTACTTTGGATAAAAAACACCAACGTAAATTCGCAGGTTCAAAGAAAGAAGCTGTTGCCGTTGTTGAAGAAGGTGCTGCTTGTAATTTGGATGATCCAGATTGCTTAATGTGTGGTGCGTAGGAATCTCGAATAATGAATTTTGAATTACG
>CAZEOC010000105.1:0-10632 GCA_964513525.1 uncultured Saprospiraceae bacterium
ACGGTAATCGTGCAGGCATTACAATCGGTGAAAACAGTGGAAATATGGAAGCAAATGTTGCTAAACTACTATCTGGATTTTCAATAACTGCAATCGCAATATAAATTGCTAAAATCACAGGAATTGTAATTGGTAAAGTCAAAGATTGACTTTCTCCCAAATCATCGCCAATTGCTGAACCAACAGCAGCAAACATTGCAGAATAAATGAAATAACCACCTAAGAAATAGAAAATAAACATTGGTAAAATTAATCCCCAATTTTGACTTTTAACATTTTCCATTAACAATAAGATATTCATCATCATATCTTCTGAATCTGCAGCATTCATCTGTGAAGATTGAATTGCTTCTGCATCAAATTGAAAAATTAAAGTCGCCAAGAAATTAAGAGAAGGAATCAATATTGCCCAAATCAAAATCTGAGTTAGTCCTACTCCACCAACACCAATTATCTTTCCTAACATCAATTGAAATGGCTTCACGGAAGAAATCATAACTTCTACGATTCTATTCATTTTTTCTTCCATTACAGAACGCATCACCATCGAACCGTAAATAAATAAAACTAAATAAATCACAAAACCCATTATCATTCCCATGGCAGTTGCAATATCTGCGCTATTTGTTTTGTCTTCTTCGGCAATTTCTCCAGAATCAGAAATTGATAAACCAACTTCGCTCAATTCTACATCTGTATCAAAACTTGATAAAATATTTCTATCTATTTGAGAACTATCAATCTTGATTTCTCTAATTTTATCTGCTAATTCTCCTTTTATGAATTCTTTCGTTCCTATAGAAATTTGGTCTTCAGAGAAGTATTTTACTTGAACAGTTTTTTGTTTCAAATTTCTGATTTCAGGCAAATACAAAACACCTGCATATCCTTCCGATTCATAATTGGTTTTTAAGCTTTCTAAGTCTTTATCTGTTAATTCAAAATTTACTTTTTTCGTATCTTTCAAATTCAATGATAAGCCAGTTTCATTAACAACTGCTATATTTCGTTGTCCAGAATCATAACTAAAAATGAATGCAACAATTACTATAAAAGCAACGATTGCTATAGGTGTCAAGAAAGTTGCTAATATGAATGATTTCTTAGTTACACGAGTTAAATATTCTCGTTTTATGATTAGCCAAAGTTTATTCATGTTTCTTTTTTTTGGTAAAATGGTACAAATTGGTTTTTAATATTATGGATAATTAATAATGAGCATTACTCATCAGAAGTACCAACTTGTTTAATAAAGATTTCATTTAATGAAGGTAGAATTTCTTTAAACCCTCGAATATAAACACCATTTCTAATCAAATAATTAAGCAACTGATTAGAAGCCATATCATTTTCAACTTTAATAATTAGTTGTTGATTTTTATTTTCAATTATATTATAATCAAGATTAGCAGAATTTTCAGCTTCTAAATTTTCGGGTAAATTACCATCATAATCAATTTGAAATAGATGTTCTTTAAACTGCTGTTTTACATCAAATACATTCCCTTGTAAAACATTTTTACCTTTATTAATTAAGACCATTTTTTCACAGATTTGCTCGACTTGTTCCATTCTATGCGTAGAAAAAATGATACTAATCCCTTTTTTATTTAATGCTGCAATTTCATCCTTAATTAAATTTGTATTAATTGGGTCTAAACCAGAAAAAGGTTCATCTAAAATCAATAGTTTTGGTTCATGCACAACCGTTGCGATAAACTGAATTTTCTGTTGCATTCCTTTAGATAATTCTTCAACTTTCTTATTCCACCAATCCGTTATTTCAAATTTTTCTAACCAATGGTTTATCTTTTGTTTAGCTTCTTTCTTTGACATTCCTTTCAGTTGAGCTAAATATAAAAGATGGTCTCCAACTTTCATTTTTTTATACAAACCTCTTTCTTCAGGCATATAGCCAATCTGTGAAGGATGATTACTATTTAATAATTCCCCATCTAAAATAACTTTTCCGCTATCTGCATGAGTAATTGTCGTAATAATTCTAATTAAAGAAGTTTTACCTGCACCATTTGGACCAAGCAAACCAAAAATAGAGCCTTTAGGTACACTAAAACTTACTTTATCTACAGCAGTGTAATCTTGATAGGTTTTGACAACATTATCTAATTCAAGTATATTCATATTTATCGTTGATTTCTATTTAAGGATTTGGATTTATTTTAATTAGTAATGGCTAAAAATAGTTGACAATTTAGAATTATTATATGATAAATTATAGAAACGATTTAATTTAAATTGTCGATTTTAATTTTCATTTATTACTTGTTGATTATCGTTCAAATGTAAGCAATGAAAATAAGTTAGAAACATTTTATTCGACAAAATGAGTTTTTTAATCAATTGAGTGTTAAAAATTATAGGATAAGATTGATTATAAACAAAGAAAGGCGATGCATCAGCATCGCCTTTGAATATTTTTATAACAGCATTTTATTATTAATCTCTACTTCCTCCGTTTACATTTAAGTAGCGTTCTCTAAGCGTTTTACGTGCAAAGAAAATACGGCTTTTAATTGTTCCTAAAGGTGCATCTAATTGTTCTGCAATTTCATCATATTTGAAACCTTGATAAGACATCATAAAAGGTGTTCTCAAGTTTTCAGGTAAATCATCTACCATTTCCATTAACTCTTCCATACGAAGATTTCTCGCTCCACCATTTACAACTGTTTGGTCACCAGAATTAATGTAATAGTTATTATCTGTAGAATCAACGATTACACCTCTACGTTTTTTCTTACGATAATTATTAATGAAAATATTACGCATGATTGTACTACTCCATGCTTTGAAGTTTGTGCCTTGACGGAATTTATCCGCATTTTTCAACACTTTTACTGCTGTTTCTTGATATAAGTCTTGTGCATCTGTAAAATCACCTGTCAATTTATAGGCAAATGAATAAAGCATTGATTGAAACTGTATAAGTTGATTTTGAACGTTAGCTGTCATGTCTTTTTAATTTTTGTGTTTTAAAACTGGATTGTCAATTATTTTTCCAATTAACACAACAAAGATAAGCCTAAAAGTAATACATGTCAAGTTTTTTTACATAAAAACTTAATATTTTTTGTTAAAAACCTTAACATAGTAATTAAAAAATACAATTGAACAAAATAAATGTTACAAATTTAAACACAATAAACATTAAAGCATATTAAGTTTAATTAAAAAACAATATTAATAAATTAAATTAAACTATTTCATATAACTATTGTTAATATAATTATCAGTTAAGCGGAAATTACAAAAGTAATTATTAGGAAAATTCATATTTTTTTATCATTTTTACAAACAATAGTTAAATAATGACAAAATTTTTGACAAAATGGGTATCGTAGGTGACAACATTAAACATTTAAGAAAAAAACATCAATTGAGCCAATGTGATTTAGCAGATAAAGTTGGTTTAAAACGAGGTAATATAGCATCTTATGAAAAAAGTGCTGCCGAACCTAAGATTGATAATGTTATTAAATTAGCAGATTATTTTGAAGTTACGATTTGTGATTTTGTCAAAACAGATTTAAGTAATTCTATTGAACTTAAACCTATTGAGGAAATCGTACCAACAAAACCAGTTTTAGTTTATAATGAATTAGATAGAATCAAACAAGAATCAGAGGGTTTTGAAAATATGATAAGCGGTATGAAATGTTATCATAATTTCAGAGTAAGTCAAATAGAAGAGCACACAGAAAATACTAAAATGCTCAGTAATGAAGTCGAAAGATTACTTTCTGTTGTTGGTTCTTTGATGAAATCTCATAAATACTTGATTGATGTAATTGAGAATCATACTAATTGTGAGGAACAATAAAATACTAAGTCTTTATTAAATAAGGTGTAATCTTGAATTATTTTAAGGTTACACCTTATTTATTTAAGAATTAACTATTTGAACATTATTGTTTACTTTTGCAGAAATTTATGAATAAATAAAGTTGATTAATTAATTTTATAAATTACTATTACAATACAAAACAGTCTAAAATGAACAAGAATTTATTAGTTCTACCACTTTTTATCTTAATTTTCACAGCTTGTCAAGATGCTGTAGAAAATGTAAGCACAGAAAATGCTTTAATCGAAAATAAATTAACTGGTGAGAACAAAGATTTAATTCGTAATGAAATAACCGCTGATGGCGAAATAGATACGACGAATGCACCACGTATTGTTTTTGAAACTCCAATCTATGATTTCGGAACAATCAAACAAGGTGAATTGGTTGATTTTACATTCAAATTTAAAAATACTGGATTAAGTCCTTTGATAGTTAAAAGTGCAAAAGCAACTTGTGGTTGTACCGTTCCTAAACCATCAAATGAACCAATTCTACCAGGAGAATCAGGAGAAATTCCAGTTACTTTTAATTCATCAGGAAAAGCGGATGATATTACTAAAACAATTACAGTTACTACAAATGCCTATCCGAATAGAACGCAAGTAAAATTAGTAGGCTTTGTTCAAGTAGAAAAATAAGTTAATTCAATGAATGAGAAAGTAATGGAGAAATTTACTTATCATTTTTAAAAATAAATAAATTAAAAAATGTTCAATCAAATTATTTTATTGCAAGCCACGGATAGTGCAGGAATTTTAAATCTTGTAATGATTGGTGCAATCTTCTTAGTAATGTACTTTTTCATGATTCGTCCACAGTCTAAAAGACAAAAAGAACAAGCCGCTTTTACAGAAGCGATGGAAAAAGGAGATAGAGTTGTAACAGCAGCTGGAATTCATGGAAAAATTATTGCCTTCAATGGTTCTGTTGTAACTTTAGAGATTTCAAGAGGAGTAAATATCAAAGTTGAAAAGGATTTTATTTCTAAAGAATTATCTACTCGCCCTGAAGAAGAAAAAGCAGAAGCATAGGAATTTTAAAACAATAATTATCGGGAATTCATTTCAAATACTAATAGAAAAATTACAAGATTTTTTTAAATCTGAACGGGCAATACTTGTACTATGTATAAGTATTGCCTTTGTTTTTTGGTTTTTAACGCAATTGTCTCAACCTCAGAAAATAACAATTGCCATTCCGCTTAAAGTAGAATTACCACCAAAAAAAATACTATTAGATAAAGCTCCTCAAAATATTGAAGTTACCTTAAAATCAAATGGTTGGACTTTATTAAGAAAAATTACCCGTCGTGAATTTGAACCTATTAATTTTTCCATTTTTAATAAAACACAAGTCAGTTATCAGGATTTAAAAAATCAAATAGAACGTAAAATTGATAGCAAAATTGAAATTTATGCTATTTCTCCAACTACCTTATCGTTCGAAATAGATGAACCTTTGAAGAAACAAGTTCCTGTTATTTTTAATTCTAATATTTCTACAGTTTCTCAATTTCGTCTTTCAAATGAAGTTCAATTATTACCAAATATGATTGAAATTTCTGGTCCAGCTTCTGTCATAAATAAAATTCAAAAAGTAGAAACTAAACCAATAAAAATAGAAAAACTAAGAAAGACAGTTCATGGCGAAATCGAACTATTAGATGCATTAAATAAGCAAGTTGATTTCTCAACTGAGAAGGTAAATTATGTCATTACTGTTGAACAAATCACTGAAAAAATATTAGAAATTCCAATACAAAGCGATACATTATTCCAGAATATCAAAATCTCTCCTGAAAATGTAAAATTAACCGCTACTATCAGTTTAAGCAGATTCAATAAATTAAAATCATCAGATTTCGAGATTGGTTTGGATACGCAACAAGTCAACATTAATACAATTGAAAAATTACCACTTATCTTAAAAAAATCACCTGATTGGATTAAGTCAAAGGATATAAAAATATCACCACAAGAAGTTTCATTTTTCATCATTACGAAAAAAGAAAAAAATGAATAAACCGTTAAATACACCTATACTAATTGTCGCATTCAATCGACCTGATAAAGTACAAGCTGTATTTAATCGAGTCAAATTAGTGCAACCAAAACAACTTTTTCTGAGTGTAGATGGTGCGAGATTGAATAAAGCAGGAGAAGTACAAAAAGTCGCTGCTGTTCAAGCAATAATTAATCAAGTAGATTGGGAATGTGAAGTCAAAACTTTGTTTCAAACGGATAATTTAGGTTGTCGATTGGGTGTAAGTTCTGGTATAAATTGGTTTTTTGAGCAAGTTGAAAAAGGAATCATTTTAGAAGATGATTGTGAACCTGATATTTCATTTTTCTATTATTGCGAAGAACTTTTAGAACGCTATAAAGACGAAGAACAAATCATGCAAATATCTGGTTCTAACTTAATTCCAGAGAAATTTAATCACTTTGAGAGCAGTTATGTTTACTCTAATTTTGGTTTGATTTGGGGTTGGGCAACTTGGCGAAGAGCTTGGCAAAAAAATGATATTCATCTCAATATTTTTCAAGATTTTGTGGTCAAAAATAAAATTAACAATTTAGTAAATGATAAAACTGCTCAAGCTTATATGGTTGATAAGTTTGAAGAAACTTATTTAAAGAATAACAATTCTTGGGCTTATGCTTGGTTTTGTATTTTGCTATATTATGACGGTTTAAGCATTTTACCAACTAAGAATTTAATAGAAAATATTGGTATAGATGAAGACGCAACTCATACGGTAGCAAAAGGTGATGAACTAAAAAGATATCAAACCAAAGCAAGTGGTTTGACATTTCCATTGAAACATCCAAAAGTCATTAAAAAAGTAAATAATGATGTTGCTATGGAAATTTTCTATGCGAATTATAAGCCAAAACATTTATTATTTATTAATAAAATAGTGCCTTTATCATTATTAAAAATCTATCGTAATTTTAAGAAATCTTTATAAATGTTAATCAAAACAATAGCTGATATTCCAAGCTTTATTGCTGGTGATAAAACTATTATCAAAGAGGTTTTGCATCCTAAAAATGATGCTGCTCAAATCAATTATAGTCTTGCTCATGCGACTGTCAATGTTGGAGAAAAATCAATTCCTCATAAATTGAAAAGCACTGAAGTATATATTATTCTAAATGGGAAAGGTAAAGTACATATTGATGAAGAAGAGGCAATAATTCAAGCTGGTCAACTCGTTTTTATTCCTGCTAAAGCATTACAATGGATTGAAAATATTGGTGATACAAGTTTAGATTTTCTTTGTATTGTAGAACCAAGCTGGAAAGCAGCGGATGAAATTGTACTTTAAATAATGAATTTTAATTAAACTATTATGTATAAATTATTAATTATTAGCTTCCTTTCTTTAGTCTTTTTTAGTTGTAAAGAAGAGACACCAACATCAAACAATGATTGTCCTTATGGCGAACCTCGCCCAATATTAATAGAAAATGCTGCTGGCGTTTCTAATTATAAATTCGAAGTAAATGGGCAAAATAGTGTTGAAACAGCTATGATAGAAGATACTTTCATGTTGACCAATAAGATTTTATTTTCATTATTTCAATCAGGTTGTGAAAATATTAAACAAGAATATAGATTTGAATTACCACCAGCAGATTATTCTATGATGGTAGACTCTTTCTTTGTTCAAAGAGCCGCGGAAGGATTAAAAGTTGTTGCGGAAAGAAATCCACAAGCAGCCGATTCTTTTCTTCCTAATTTTGCTTTCGACTTGTTTTATTCTGCTGGAAATGTACCGTTAAATCAACCTTTACCAGTTGACCGTCAAACTGCTCCAGGTTTACTTTTTGTGCTACGAAAAATAGCAAATAAACAAGAAGGAATCGTTAGTTTAGAGTTTCTAAATGAATAATTTGCTTCGTTTCAAGCAGAGATTATATAAGAGCAAATAAATTTTTAATAATTAATAAATGCCAAGTAAAAAAATCATATTTACGGTTACCAACGATTTGACTTACGACCAAAGAATGCAAAGAATTTGTACTTCTTTAGCTAATGCAAATTATGACGTTATTTTAGTTGGTAGAAAATTGTCAAAATCAAAACCTTTAACTGGATTTAATTTTCAAACTAAACGTATCAAATGTTTTTTTAATAAAGGTGCGGCATTTTATGCAGAATATAATTTAAGGCTTTTTATCTACTTTTTGACGACTTCTTTTGATGCAATTTGTTCCATAGATTTAGATACTATTTTAGCTGGATTCTATGCGACTAAATTAAAAAATAAGATTCAAATTTATGATGCTCATGAGTATTTTACAGAAGTTCCAGAATTAGTTGAACGACCTAAAGTACAAGCAATCTGGGAACAAATCGCCAATCATACTATTCCTAAAATCAAATATGCATATACTGTTGGAGAAGGTCTAAAAGGAATTTTTGAAACTAATTATAACACCTCGTTTGAAGTTATTAGAAATGTTCCTTTTAGTATTAAAACTTCCATTCAAGAAACAGAAATTGAAAAAGTTATTGCTAAATACAATTTAGAAATCACGAATCAACCAGTTATTTTATACCAAGGCGCATTGAATGATGGAAGAGCAATAGAAGAAACTATTCTTGCAATGCAGCAAATTGATAATGCTGTACTTTGGTTAGCTGGAGAAGGAGATTTATCACAAGAATTACGTCAACTTGTTACAAAATTACGTTTAGAAAATAAGGTGAAATTTTTAGGATTTGTCTTACCACAAGATTTAAAAATCATCACACACCTTTCCCATATCGGATTAAATTTGCTCAAAAATAAAGGATTAAACTACTATTATTCCTTAGCAAATAAGTGTTTTGATTACATTCAAGCCGAAAAACCTGCGCTTCATCGTAGTTTTCCTGAGTATATTACTATTAATAATCAATACGAAATTGGATTATTATTAGATGACTTAAAAACAGAAACAATAGTCCAATCTCTTCAAAAATTATTAAATAATCCACTGATTTATAATAGAATAAAGGAAAATTGTAAAACTGCAAAATCGATATACATTTGGGAAAACGAAAGTGAACGATTGATTAATTTTTATAATCAAATTTTTAATCTTTAAATATCTTAACTAACTTTAACTTCCTTTCTCATTAGTAATATAATCAATTGGAATATTATTGGTTATATATAAGATGTTACTGTCCAAAAAAATATCTGTCACAATAGATAATCATATTAACAATAAAAATTACTTATCAAATGAAATACTATTTCAATATCTGCCTAATACTAATTTGTTTTTTCACAATTGAAGCGAATGCACAACGTAAAGATGTTGGAGATTGGGTTCAAGGATTTATTATTGATCATAATCAAGATACCTTACATGGAATTATTGAAGTAGAAGAATACGAATTATCAGAAATCAGAGTAAAATTCAAGAAAAAATACGGGAAAGAGTTTTCAAAGAAAAAAACCTATAAACCAGATGATATTTTAGGGTATTCAATGAAAATAAGAGTCAATAATAATAGTGATGTGATTCAGGAAGAATGGGTTGCTTATGTCAAAAAAGATGTAATGGAAGCTCCTCGACCTTTTGCCAATAAAACCGTTTTCTTACAAGTACGAGAAATTGGAGTCATGAATCTCTATGTTTATTATGTTCGTTCAAATAGCTCCGCAAATACGGTTCAATACTTTATTTTAGAATCTGCAAATAAAGAAGAATTAGTCAAAGTAACGGAGAAAAACTTTGATGAAACGGTAAAAGTGTATTTAAAAGGATGTTCACAACTTAGAAATCGAGTTGGACGAGCGGATTATTCTTACCTTAATTTAGATAGAATTATTTACTTTTATAATCGATGCTCACTCGCTAATGTTGAAAGTGAAATTGCGAATTAAAAAAGATAAAATATTAATACTTTTCCGTTTAGGAATAGAAAATCATAATACATGAATGCTTCCAAGATATTTTTAATTGGTTTGATATCAATGACTTCTTTGACATTAAAAGCTCAAGAAGTTGCTCAATCAAAGTATGACAAAGCAATTAATTATATTATTTACCAGATTACCCAAACTTCTTTAGAAGATAATGGCGTAAATCACTTAGCTGACTTTAAAGCAATTAACCAAGACAGAAGCTATAGCTTTGAACGATTGGTTGAGTTTTTAAAGACAAGAGAAACTGGTATTCTTACAAGTAATTTAGAATTGATTTTTAATATTAATACGTATAAAGAAAAATACGATAATTCAAAAACAGCTTCTGAATATTACACTTTGCTTTCCGAGGATTTACTTCAAGAACCATATATCCAAAATTTCAAATTAAGGCATCAATCTTCTTTTCCAAAGTTTGAACAAAATACAGATGAATATCTCACTTATCTTTTTGGGTTGAATGAAACAACTGTAGAAGTGATTGAAGATGGTATGGGAGAAGTTGTCATGGGAGAAACAGAGAGTTCTAATTTAGATAAAAATATAGATGCAACAGTGACTTTACCAGAGGAAGAAGTTTCTGTTACTCCTCCTGCACAAGTTGAAGAAAAACCAAGCATTACACAACCCGAAGAAACACCAATTTTTGATGATTATTCCCCTTTCAATAATGAGGATGGAGAACCGATTTTTAGTCTATCAAATTGGATATTTAGAATAAGTTTACTTTGTTGTGCATTAGCTGTTTTATTGTATGTACTGCTTCCATATTATGAAAAGCGAGAAAAATCAAAGTTCAAAAAACCAGGTGGAGAAATTCACCCGACAGTTTTAG
>CAZEOC010000106.1:0-10566 GCA_964513525.1 uncultured Saprospiraceae bacterium
AAATACTAATTTACCATCAAATGATGTAAATGATGCTTATCTTTCAAATACAATTGATCCAATTACTTCTCAGTCAAGTTATAGTGGAGCAAATGAAAGTGCGATGTTATCATTCTTTACACGTGTAAATTATGAATATGCAGACAAATACTTAGGTTCTATTACTTTCCGTGCAGATGGTTCTTCTCGTTTTGGTGCTAATAAACGTTTCGGTTATTTTCCATCAGCTTCTGCTGCTTGGGTTACATCTCGTGAAGATTTCTTTGATGTAGATGCAATTAGCTTCTTTAAAATAAGAGCAAGTTGGGGACAAAATGGTAGTGACCAGATTGGTAACTATGGATATACTTCTGTTGTATCAAATGGTCAGAACTATGTATTTGGTCCAAACAATACAATTACAAATGGAGCAATTGCCTTATCTCCTGGAAATGAAGATTTACAGTGGGAAACAAGTACACAAACAAACATTGGTGCTGATTTAGAATTTTTAGATGGAATTGTTGCATTTACTGCGGATTATTACATCAAGAATACTTCGGATATGTTATATGCTGCACCAATTCCTTTACATGTAGGAGCGGCATTCCCTCCAACTCAGAATATTGGTGAAGTAAAGAATAGTGGTTTAGAGTTGTCTTTGAATCACAGAAATACAGTAGGTGATATTAAATATACAATTGGTGGTAATATCGCATTTGTAAATACAGAAGTTGTTTATTTAGGAGAAGGCGGAGAGCCAATCTCAACTGGACAAGTACAAGCATCAAATGCAAATGTTGCTCGTACAGAAGTTGGACAGCCAATCGCAGGATTCTATGGTTATGTTACTGATGGAATTTTTCAAAATACAGAAGAGATTGCTGCACATGCTACTCAGAATGAGCAAACACAACCTGGTGATATTAGATTTAAAGATTTGAATAATGACGGTGTTATTAATGAAGAAGATCAAGAATATATTGGTAATCCAACTCCAGATTTCACTTATGGTGCAAACTTGAGTTTAGATTACAAAAGCTTTGATTTTAGTTTATTTTTATTAGGATCTTATGGAAATGAGATTTATAACGCAACAGTTCGTTATGATTTCACTTATGTAAATCGTCCTGTATCTGAATTAAATAGATGGACAGGCGAAGGTTCTACAAACGAGAATCCTCGTGTAAGCTTATCTGATCCAAATCAAAATGCAAGAGTATCTGATCGTTTTGTAGAAGATGGTTCTTTCATGCGAATTAAGAATGTACAGTTAGGATATACTTTACCTAAAGCACTTTCTACTCGATTGAAAATTGATAAATTCCGTGTTTATGTATCTGCAAATAACTTATTTACAGTTACAAATTATTCAGGTTTAGATCCTGAAATTGGTGCAAGAAGTGCTTTAGAAATTGGTATTGATAGAGGATTCTATCCACAGTCAAGAACTTTCTTAGGTGGAGTTCAATTAACATTCTAATAATTTGTATTGATGTGTTGATGTATTGATATGTTGCCGTTATTTATTAACGAGAATAGGACAATACAATAACATAACAGTACATTCAAACAATGTAGAAATGAAAAGATTATCAATTATATTTTTAGTTTTTGTTTTAGCATCTTGTGAGCAAGATTTCTTAGAGCGTAGTCCAATTATTGGTATTACTCAAGATAATTTTTACCAAACTGAAGATGATGCTATCAATGCTGTGAATGCAGCTTATTCAACTTTACAATTTGAACTTTCTCCAGGTGGACACTTCCGTTGGTTTTGGGGAGATATTATGTCTGATGATTCAGAGAAAGGTGGTTCAGGTGATAATGATGTAAATGATTTATTATTATTAGAAACATTTCAAGGACCAGTAACGACTGACTTATTAGAAGGAGAATGGGCTGCATGTTATGAAGGTATTTACCGAGCAAATACGGTATTAGAATATATTCCACCAATGGAAATTAGTGATGCTACAAAAGATCAAGTTGTTGCAGAAGCTAAATTTATTCGTGCATGGTTCTACTATAATTTGGTAACTATTTTTGGAGATGTACCAAAAGTAGATAGATTATTATCAGCAACCGAATATAATCAAGCAAGAGCGCCTAAAGGAGAAATTTGGAATTTGATTATTGAAGATTTAACTGCTGCTATTGCAGTTTTACCTCTAAAAAGTGAATATCCACAAACTGATTTAGGAAGAGTTACAAAAGGAGCTGCACAAGGATTATTAGTAAAGTCATATTTATGGATGGAAGATTGGGCTTCTGCTCAAACAACTGCTGAGGCAATTGTTGCTTCTGGTGAATATCAATTAACACCAAATTATGCTGACATTTTCACTTCTGGTGGAGAGAATAATATGGAATCTGTTTTTGAAATTCAATATATGAATGCATCTGGTGGAAACTGGGGAAAAAACAATGCTAACGAAGGAACATTTACAAATATTTTCCAACGTGCAAGAGGAGCATACGAAGGTTTTGGATTTAATATTCCAACACAAGATTTTGTAGATGAGTTTAGTGCGGAAGGATTTGAAGATCCTCGTTTATCATCAACTGTTTTCCGTGAAGGTGAAAATATGGGAGATAGAGGTGTATTTACAACAGATGCAGCTGGTCAACCTCATCTTTATTACAACAAAAAAGCATTTAATAATAAGAGTGAAGAAGCACCATTTGGTGATCCAGCTCCAAACGGTGGTACAAACGACCGAGTTATCCGTTATGCGGATATATTATTAATGCATGCAGAGGCAGCAGCTAAAAACGGAAACGAAGCAGCAGCTAAATCTTCATTAAATGCTGTAAGAGCAAGAGCAAGAGGTACAAGTAGCATTTTACCTGATATTACAAGTTCAGGGCAAACATTATTAGATGATATTTTTAGAGAGCGCAGAATTGAGTTAGGTTTAGAAGGACATCGTTTCTTTGATTTAGTAAGAACTGGAAGAGCTTCAAGTGTATTAGGAAGCTTAGGTTATTCTGAAGGAATACATAATGTATTTCCTATTCCTCAATCTCAAATTCAAGCAACAAATAACTTAATTACTCAGAATAATGGTTATTAATATGTTTAATTGTATGATTGTTCCATTGATATAATTTTTGGTGGAACAATCATCTATTAAAATAATCAAATAATTAAATAATGAAAAATACAATATATTTAGTTTTCTTATCAATATTAGTATTTACAGCTTGTGAGCCTTTTCAAGATGATGATGTGGATTTAGGAACAGCTCCTACAGCTCCTGAATTTTCAGTGGAAGTATCACAAGATGACCCGAATACCTTAATTGTTAAAGATTTATCAACTGGAAACTTTTCAAGAGTTTGGAACTTTGGCGAAAATGCTGATGGGCAGAAACCTTTGAAAAAAACGTCAACCGAAGCAATTGATACAGTAACGTATTTAAAAGCAGGTGATTATACAATTACCTTATATGTTGCTGGTGAAAATGGAGGTGGAACTGCTCAAAACTCTCAAACTGTTACAATAGCAGATGATGCAGTAGCAGGTTGTACAGGAACAGTTGCTTTATTGACTGGAGATTGTTTACCAACAGGTAGATGTTGGACTTTTTCTCAAGTAGGTGGAGCTATTTCTGTAGGTCCAAATCAAGGTGACGGAAGTTGGTATAGTTCTCCTGCAGCTGGTTTAGTCCCAGAGCAATATGATGATAACTTCTGTTTCTTTTTAGATGGACAAGTATTTGATTATCAAAATAATGGTTTAACAGTAAATCCATTTGATGGTTATCAAGCACAAGCATTCACTTATCCAGCAGATTTAACTTGGACGTTTAGCCCAGGAACAGGAACAAACGGAAATGACCAAATTATCTTAGCGCCAGGATTATTTATGGGTGTACGTGATGCTTCTAATGTATTAGATATTGTGACTATTTCTGAAACAGAATTAGTAGTACAAGCACCAATAGTTAATCAAGACGGAACATTAAATAGTAATAATGGTTGGTTTGAATTATACTTTGTAGCTCAGTAAATATTTGTTATTGAGTTGTTGCGAATAGAAATCTAGAAAGATTAATATTTGCAACAACTTAATAATGAAGCAAGACTAAAGAAAATGAAAAAAATATTCTTCTTTTTATCAACGCTTACTGTTTTTATTATGGGTTGTGGTGAAGATACACCTGTGGCAGAACCTTTACCAGCAATTACGGTAGAAGATGTTACGGTTACAGAATCAGACAATGATATAACAGCAATGATTACGCTTACATTGGATAAAGCAGCTGATGGAAATGTTGTTTTTAATTATTCAACAGTAGCAAACACTGCATCTTCAAATATCGATTTTGTAGGTGTCGCTGATGAAGTTTTTATTATTAATCCTGGTAATACAACTGCTAATGTTGAGATTACAATCAAAGGAGATGAAGTAGAAGAAAGTGATGAAACTTTTGATGTTGCCTTTTTAAATCCAATTGGAGCTACATTTAATACAACTCGTATAACAGTTACAATCTCTGATGATGATGTTGATGGTGGAGTTAGTATTCCAACAACAGGTTATGTATCTCCTTTAACTTATGCAGGTTATACTTTGGTATGGCAGGATGAGTTTGACGGAAATTCATTAGGAAGTCATTGGATGCAAGAAATTGGAACTGGAAATAGTGGTTGGGGAAATAATGAATTACAATATTACCGTTCAGAAAATACAACGGTTGCTGATGGTAATTTAATTATTGAAGCTAAGCAAGAAAGTTTTGGTGGTTCTCCTTACACTTCTTCTCGTATAATTACTAAAAATCAAAAATTCTTTAAATACGGTCGTGTAGATATTCGCGCTGCATTACCTGAAGGGCAAGGTCTTTGGCCTGCACTTTGGATGTTGGGTCAAAACATAGATCAAGTGAGTTGGCCTGCTTGTGGAGAAATTGATATTATGGAAGTAGTTGGACATCAACCCAATAGAGTGCATGGAACAGTACATTGGGATTCTAATGGACATGCAAACTTTGGTGCAAGTACAACAGCAACAACTGATTTTTCTGATGCATTTCATGTGTTTTCAATTATTTGGGATGCTAATGAAATCAAATGGTTATTAGATGGAACTCAATACCATAGTATTGATATTACGCCAGCTGATTTATCTGAATTTCGTGAAGATTTCTTCTTTATTTTCAACGTAGCAGTTGGTGGAAACTGGCCAGGTAGTCCAGATGCAACAACTGTATTCCCACAAAGAATGTATGTTGATTATGTGAGAGTATTCCAGTAGCAGAAAGTAGAATTATTAAAAATTATAGTCATGTTTTTAATAATTTAAAAAGCTCATAATTTGTTATTAAATGTAACATTTCAGGTAAGTTAATCTAAGTAGATTATGAAAAAGGAATATTTTATTCTTAATAATAGTCTAACAAAATTAGCTTACCTTTTTATTTTTAAATAGTTGAACAGGAAAATAATTCCTTCCCGATTTTCTATCAATAATATAAATTTAGAATACGTACTTATCGTTATTCACTCATATAAATTTGTAAGAACATTTTTTATTTAAAAGCAATCATGAAAAATTTAGTTGCCCATAGTTTAATAGTTTTAATAATAATATCGTCTTATAGTTGTGAGGATAAATCTATAGTAAAAAAGGAAAAAACTGATAATGATTATAAATTAGTTTGGTCGGATGAATTTAATATTGATGGAGCTCCAAATGAGGACAAATGGTCGTTTGACTATGGTGACGGTTGTCCAAACTGTGGTTGGGGAAATAAGGAAAAACAATTTTATACAAAGAATTCTAAAAACGTTCGGGTAAAAGATGGACAATTAATTATAGAAACTCATAAAGAAGAAATTGAATCTTATAATTACTCTTCAGGTAGAATCGTAACGAAAGAAAAAGGAGATTGGAAGTATGGTAAATTTGAAATTCGTGCAATATTACCAGAAGGAAGAGGTACTTGGCCTGCAATATGGATGTTGCCAACAGATTGGGAATATGGCGGCTGGCCTTCAAGTGGAGAAATCGATATAATGGAACATGTTGGACATGATGCTGATTCGGTTTACGGAACGATTCATACAAAAGCTTACAATCATAGCATAGGAACAGAAGTAGGTAATTCTATCTATGTAGAGAATACTTCTGAATTTCATACATATTCAATAGAATGGACTGCAGCATCAATTAAATGGTTTGTTGATAATAAAAAATATTTTGAAGTTGAAAATGAAGGAAAAACTTTTGCGGAATATCCTTTTGATAAAAAATTTCATTTGATTTTGAATACGGCTATTGGTGGATTCTGGGGAGGAGAAAAAGGAATTGATGATACCATTTTTCCACAACAATTTATTATAGATTATGTACGCGTTTATCAAATAGAAAATAAGTAAATTATAATTAATACCATGAAAAAAATTCTATTCTATACACTTATATTTGGCTTAGTAATTTTGATTAATTCAAGTTGTACCAATAGTAATGCAATGAGTGGAAAAAAAGAAAATGTGAAAATGTCAAATACAGAAATAGATAAAAAAGTTGCTGATTTAATGGCAAAAATGACACTTGAAGAAAAGATTGGTCAACTAACTCAATATTCAGGTTTTGGAGAATTGACTGGTCCAGGTGCAAAAGATAGTAAGAATGCTGAAAAAATTGAAAATATAAAATTAGGGAAAGTTGGTTCTATGTTGAATGTTCTTTCTGTAGAACAGACTCGAGAATTTCAAGAATTAGCTGTTAATAATAGTCGATTAGGTATTCCTATGGTTTTTGCTTACGATGTTATTCATGGTTATAAAACAATGTTTCCAACGCCATTAGGAGAAACTTCAAGTTGGGATATGGAGGTATTAGAAGCTGGGGCAAAAATTGCTGCAAAAGAGGCTTCTGCACATGGAGTACATTGGACATTTGCACCAATGATTGACTTGATGAGAGATGCACGTTGGGGACGAGTAATGGAAGGTGCTGGTGAAGATCCTTATTTAGTAACAAAAGCAGGTTTGGCAAGAATCAAAGGTTTTCAAGGAGATGATTTATCTTCTAATACAACAATTGCGGCTTGTGCTAAACATTTTGCTGGTTATGGATTCGCAGAAGGAGGAAGAGATTATAATACAATTGAATTAAGTGAACATACTTTACACAATGTCGTTTTGCCACCGTTTAAAGCAGCAGCGGAAGCAGAAGTTGCTACTTTTATGAATGCGTTTAATGAATTAAATGGAATTCCAGCAACCGGAAACGAACATTTACAAAGAGATATATTAAAGGGAGATTGGAACTATGATGGATTAATGATTTCGGATTGGGGTTCAATTATGGAAATGGTTGCTCACGGAGCAGCAAAAGACTTGAAAGAAGCCTCTAAATTAGCCATTATTGCAGGTTCGGATGTAGATATGGAAGGCTATTGTTATGAGGATTATTTGTCAGAATTAGTCGAAGAAGGGAAAGTTGAAGAAGGATTGATTGACGATGCATGTCGTAGAGTTTTAAAGTTGAAATTTAAGTTAGGCTTGTTTGATGATCCATATAAATATTGTAGTAAAGAAAGACAAGAAAATGATGTTTTAACGGTTGAAAACTTAGAAATTGCAAGAGATGCAGCTCGTAAATCTATCGTTTTGTTAAAAAATGAAAATAATTTATTACCAATAAAAGAAACAGTGAAATCTATTGCTGTAATTGGTCCTTTTGCTGATGATAAAGATACACCTTTAGGTAGTTGGAGAGGTCAAGCAATCCCAAATTCTGCGGTTTCTTTATTAGAAGGTGTAAAAAATGCTGTTGGTGATAATGTGAAAGTAACTTATGCTAAAGGTGTAAATGCGACAATTGGAGAACGTGCTTTTATTAAAGATTTAACGGTAAACTTTACGGATAAAACTGGTATTGAAGAAGCGGTAAAAATTGCTCAAAATGCAGAATTAGTATTGTTAGCTATCGGAGAAGATTGTTATCAAAGTGGAGAGGGTAGGAGTCAGGTTTCCATTAGTTTGACGGAAGCACAACAAGCATTATTAGAAGCAATACAAACTGCAAATGAAAATACGGTTGTTGTTCTAATGAATGGTCGTCCATTAGAAATTAATTGGATGTCAGAAAATTGTTCCGCTATATTAGAAACATGGCATTTAGGTTCTGAATCTGGAAATGGTATTGCTGATGTACTTTTTGGAAAGTATAATCCGTCAGGAAAATTACCAATGTCTTTCCCTCGTCATGTTGGTCAATGTCCGATTTATTATAATCATAAATCTACAGGTCGTCCAGTAGCAAAAGGTCCAGATGTTTTTTGGTCTCATTATATTGATTCTCCAAATTCACCTTTATATCCTTTTGGATTTGGCTTAAGTTATACAACTTTTGAATACAATAATTTGAGATTAGATAAAGAATCAATGAAAACAAATGAAACATTAACGGTTTCTGTTGATGTAACAAATACTGGAAGCATTGATGGACACGAAGTTGTACAATTATATATTCAAGATTTATTTGCAAGTGTAACTCGTCCTGTTAAAGAATTGAAAGGTTTTGAAAAAGTATTAATTAAAGCTGGTGAAACCAAAACTGTTAGTATTCAATTGACAGAAGAAGAGTTAGGTTTTTATGGAAGAGATTATACATTCGGTGCTGAAGTTGGTGATTTTAAAATTTTCGTTGGTGGAAATTCAGTTGATTTATTAGAAATTAATTTCGAATTGATATAGGATTGAAATTGCGATTATTATTATAATTTTTAAGGAAGCGAAATTCAATCATTTTGAGTTTCGCTTTTTTATTAATATTGAATTAGTAACTTTGTTTTATGAAAAAATTGAAGCTTATCGTACGTCATTTTCAATATTATTGGCGAGCTAAAACTAAAAATCGAATAAATCATGATTTCGTTTTGGAATTTCTGAACAATACTATTGAAAATAAAGAAGAATTTCCTTTTTTCGAGCCATTAGAAGCTTTAAGAGAAAAATTAAAAAATGATAATTCACCATTAATAAAACAAGATTTAGGAGCAGGTTCTCAAACAAATCCAGTTAAGAATACGACAACTGCATTATTGGCTAAAAACAGTCAATCTTTTCCAATGACTGCTCAGTTTTTATTTAGAGTAACAAATTGGTTACACCCAAAAACTATGGTTGAATTAGGTACTTCATTAGGAATTGGTACGATTTATCAAGCATTGGGTTCTAAAGATGGCAAAATGTATAGTGTTGAAGGTTGTCCAAATACAACGGCAGTTGCTCGAAAAGTTGTCAATGATTTTGAAGTAGATAATATTGAAATTGCCCAAGGAAATTTTGATGATTTACTCCCAGAATATTTAGAAAAAATTAAAAGCTTAGACTATATATTCGTAGATGGAAATCACTTAGAGAAACCTACTATTGCTTATTTTGAAATGTGTTTACCTTATGTTCATGAAAACAGTGTTTTAGTCTTTCATGATATTCGTTGGTCAGATGGAATGGTTGCTGCTTGGGAACATATTAAAAAGCAAAAATCGATTAGTCTAACTATCGAAGTGTATGATGTTGGTATTGTTTTTTTCAAAAAAGATATTGGTGAAAAACAAAACTTTTCTTTAATTCCAAAAAGATTTAAACCTTTTGGATAAGGAAAATTTTTAAAATTGAAAAGGGAAACTCAACTAATATTGAGTTTCCCTTTTTTATTCTATCTGAAATTTCCTTTTAGGAATTGTATTAACCTTCTTCTAAAGCCTAAACGATAAGATTTCGCATAGAAACCACTTGTTTGACGTAAGCCATTTAATACTAAATAGAAATTAGGGATTTTATATTCTTCAATAAATGTGTTAATATATTTTACAAAACGAACTCGAGATTTATATGCTTGAATAGCGTATAAAGTTAAATCCGACTCGTGCATTAAAGCAACAGATTCGATATGAACTGCAGTTGGTGGCGTATCAACAATTATGACATCGTAATAATTCTTGAGTTGATTTAATCTACCTGTCATTTTTGGAGAAAAAACCAATTCTTCAGGCATATCTTCCAAATCTCCACTACACAATATATCTAAATTCTCAATTCCTGTAGCTTGAATTGCATCTTCAATACTTTTGGTATCTCTCAAAAAGTCAGCAGCCCCAAATTCATTAGGAACATCGAATAAATCATTTAATCTTGATTTTCTATTGTCTAAATCTACAATCAGCGTTTTTCTATCAAAATGAGCCATAACTCGTCCTAATCCAGCTGTCATATACGTTCTTCCTTCATTTGGCATAATCGAACTTAAAGTGATTAACCAAGGACTAATATTATCTTCATCAGGAGAAGCTTCTTTTTGTAATATATTGATATTTGTATAGATGTTCAAGAATGGTTCAATATCTTCTTTATGTTTATCGTCAATATCACTTATTGATGAAATAACTGGCAAATTATTAAGTACAAGTTTCAACTCATCTTTAGATTCTATTGTATTAACGAAATAGTGTCTAATGAATATGATAATTAAACTCACTATTAAAGCGACAAAAATGAATAAACCATATATTAAAGGAATATTAGGAGCAGAAGATTCTTTAGGAATTTTTGCATAATCTAAAA
>CAZEOC010000107.1:0-10561 GCA_964513525.1 uncultured Saprospiraceae bacterium
GTACTTCTATTCGTCCAACTTTGGATGTGAATGGAATTTGGGGCGGATACATTGGTGAAGGTGCAAAAACAGTTTTACCGTCAAAAGCTTTCGCTAAAATTAGTATGCGTTTAGTTCCGAATCAAGATTCTGAAACAATTACAGAATTATTCCAAAATCATTTTGAAGGAATCGCTCCAGCTGGTGTAAAAGTAAAAGTTACGCCGCATCACGGTGGAGAACCTGCTTTAACACCAACTGATTCTACAGAATATGCAGCAGCAAGTCGTGCTTATGAAGCGACTTTTGGTAAAAAACCTATTCCACAAAGAAGTGGCGGAAGTATTCCAATTGTAGAAATGTTTGAACGTGTTTTAGGAATTAAATCTGTTATGATGGGATTTGGTTTAGATGAAGATGCTTTGCATTCACCAAATGAATCTTATGGTTTATTCAACTATTATAAAGGAATTGAAACGATTCCATACTTTTTCAAATATTATGCAGAAATGAAATAATGATGTTATTCGTTAATTAGCTAATTTGAAGATATTTTATTTGACTAAATATCTTTTGAAAGAAGCCCGTCATTCTGAAATATAAATTAACGCTTTCGTCAATCTATTTTATTCAGCATGACGGGTTATTTCATAAAAAATAAATAGTGATTAACAATTAACATTTTTTAATAAAAATATTAATGAGAGCAACATTTACCTTATTTATTATTTGTATATCAATTGCTGTACAGGCACAAACACCAATTGATACGACTTTGAACGGTCAAACTTTATTGACAAAATTACGTACCGATTATACGCCAAATCAAACTTTAGGTTATACCAACGGTCGAGACGAAATGTACTCCGTTGTTGATAATGATGGAGCAAATGGTGTACATTGTATTTATACAGATTTTACGGTTTATTGGACACCTGGAACAGACCCGAGTTCTAATATTTACCAAAATGGAAGTGGAATCAATGCAGAACACGTTTTTCCACAAAGTCTTGGTGCAGGAAACGAACCAGCACGTAGCGATATGCACAATTTACGCCCAACTCGTGCGGCAGTAAATTCTGATAGAGGAAATTGTCCTTTTGGTGATATTCCAGATACTAATACAGATAAATGGCACAAAGACAATCTAACACAAACTTCTACTCCAGCGTCAGATATTGATAGTTGGTCAGAAAAGGAAAATGATAATGGATGTGTTTTTGAGCCAAGAGAATCTGTAAAAGGAAATATTGCCCGTGCAGTTTTCTATTTTTATACGATATATTCGAGTGCAGATGCTAACTTTTTTAATGGCATGAAAAACACTTTGATTCAATGGCATTATGCTGACCCAGTAGATGCTTTAGAATTACAAAGAAGTAATCGAATCAAAAATTATCAAGGAAAAGATAATCCTTATGTATTAGATAGTACTTTAGCAAGAAGAGCATTTTTTCCACAATGGATTATTAGTAATACGGAAAATAATAAAATTGAAAGTCTCGATATTACTATTTTTCCAAATCCAGCTATAAATGAAGTGCGCTTTTCAGAATCGGTTGAAAGTGTAACTATTTATGACTTAAATGGAAAAATAATTCTTAATGAAGCAGTTGATAATCAATTAATTGAAAGGATTAATATACAATCATTAGCAAAAGGAAATTACATTTTGACTTTCAAAAAAGAAGGCAAAAAAGGTACAGAACTTTTAACTGTTCAATAATTGAATTTGAAAAATTAGGAAAAAGTGGTAATATCCATTATAGATGTTATCACTTTTTAAATGAATTGATGAAACTTTAATAGCGTAATTTTTTCAGATATAATTTTAAAAGTATCGAAAGAATGAAAAGAAGTGTCACTGAACTACAAAATTTCATTAAGAAGAATATCTAAAAATAAAATTCGTTTAATTAAAAAATCACTTTTTAGAGATAGAAATTCGATGGCAACTCAAGTCACATTTTGAGTAAAATACTACCAACCAAATAATGATAAATTCTTTCATAAAATTGTTATTCCTAACAACTTTATTATTAACAAGTAATAATAATTTTGCCTCGGAAAAAAAACCTACACATGGCACTCCAGTCATTATTGTTCATATTTATAATGAAACAGATTTAGTTAAGGTTAAAATAATAGTCGAAACCTCCTATTTATCTATACTTAACTTGATGTATAAAGATGATTTCATCGTAAATGTTAAACGTTTTTTTAAGGATAACTTTAATATATCAATAAACGAAATCCCTCAATCGCTTCAATTAAAATCTATATCCAGCGGTAAAGAATATATTGGTATTTTGTATGAAATTGAACCAACATTTCCTATTGAAAATTTAAATATTACTTCTAACTGCATGTCATTTATGGAAAAACATGATGTCATGTCTTTTCAAATTAATTTAAATAATGATTTGAAAAAAGCCCAAATTACCAGAGAACGAAACTTTATAAAAATTCACTATTAAAATGATTACAAGAATGAGATTATCTTTCACCTTAATTTTGGGCATACTAAGTAGTCTATCATTGTTCGCTCAATCATATACAACGACTTGCGACACCACAAGCATTTATGATGCTACTACAGAGAACGCAGTTTGTATTGATACAATGGCAAATATTGTAGGGATTTTTAGTAATAATTATCCTGATTCTTCTTATACTTCCTTCACTTTTAGTTCTGGTGCAGCGGTAGCAGATGTTACAGCAGAAGATAATGAATATTACTTTTGTCATCGACCACAACCAGCTAATTATTTCACTTATACAGGCGTAAATTCAACAAATCCAAATGGAAGTCTTACTTGTCCAGGTTATACTTTTGGAATATTACTCAATGGTATTGTGATTAATCCAGGAGCAGGTATTTATTATGAAGAGAATAGTATTACTTACGAAGAATGGGAAATAACAGCCTTATCACAAACCTTAGGTTGGGATGATAATAATGCACATAAACAATCAGATGGTCTATATCATTATCATGGAGATCCTGAAGTATATGCAGATTCTTTAGGGATTGATGGAATGAGTCATTCCAGTATTATAGGTTGGGCAGCTGATGGTTATCCGATTTATTACAAATATGTATTTAGTGATCGAAATGATATGTCAAGTTCCGTTGTCGAATTATCATCTTGTTGGACAATTCGTTCGGGTGATCGTTCTACTTTAGGATATTCTGTTTATCCAACAGGCAACTTTGATGGCGAGTATATTGCGGATTACGAGTATGGTGCAATTGGTTCGGCTAACTGTGAATTGGATTCAGCAAATGGACGTTGGGCAAGAACACCAGAATTTCCTAATGGAACTTATCATTATGTAATTACAGCTAATTGGCCATTTGTTCCACGTTATTTCAAAGGAACTCCGGATGTATCTTTTAGAAAAGGTGCCAACTCATGTTCTAATTCTACGGCAACTACGGATTGTTCATTCATGCCATATAACGTTACTTCTTATTTACCAGTTGAATTGATGACTTTTACTGGAGAAGCGATAGAATCATACAATCTATTAGAATGGTCAACTGCTTCAGAACACAATCATTCACATTTCGAGATTGAACGTAGTACAAATGGTTTTGACTTTGGAAGATTAGATAATGTTGCTTCAAATCACTTTTCATCAACAAAACAAAACTATAGTTTTTATGATTTTGATACTAATGAAAATATTTATTACTATCGATTGAAAATGGTTGATTATGATGGTTATTCAGAATATTCTAAGATAATTATGGTCACGAATAGTAACAATAATGTTGTCATTGGTGAATTTCAACCTAATGTAATCACAAGAACAGGAATATTACCATTAAAAACTGATGATAATGAATTAATAAGTATTGAAATAATTTCCACTCATGGTCAAATTCTTCGTAATGAAACTTATCATTTAGATGAAGGTTTCCATACTTTAGAAATTGATTTCAATGAGTTACCACCACAATTATACTTTGTATTAATTAAGATAGGAGAAGATAAAATAGTAAAACGAATATTAAAACAATAGATTCTCCCTTCCTAAGTCTCTAAAATAGAGACTTAGGAAGGATTTTATTTTTTGAAAATTTATCCCATGAGAAAGCCTTTCAAATTCAAACAATTTGATATTTATCAAGATAAAACAACAATGAAAGTCGGAACTGATGGCGTTTTGTTAGGTGCTTGGGTAAATGTCGACAATTCAAAACGTATTTTGGATATTGGAACAGGAACTGGCTTAATTGCTTTGATGGCAGCTCAGAGAAATGAAACCGCTGCAATTACTGGAATTGAAATAGATGAAGCTGCTTATTTACAAGCTACAGAAAACGTTGCAATCAGCCCTTGGAAAAATAGATTAACAATCAAACATACTTCTATTCAAGATTTTTCTAATAATAATGAAACTCAGTTTGATTTAATCGTCAGTAATCCTCCTTTTTTTATTAATTCCACAAAATCAAATAACCAACTCAAAAATCAAGCTCGACATACCGATACTTTATCTTTTGAAGATTTGGTCAAAGTTGTTAATAAACTATTATTACCTGAAGGGAAATTCAGTGTGATTTTGCCTTATGAAGAAGGAAAAATATTTATAAATTTGGCGAAAGAAAAAGGATTGTTTTGTACTAAAAAAATCAATGTTAAAGGTCGAGATTTCAAACCTGTTGAACGGCTATTATTACAATTTGAAAAAATAGAAAAAGCATTAGTCGAATATAACTTTGTTATTCAGAAATCAGCTAAGAGACATGATTATACCGATGATTATATCGCATTGACCAAAAATTTCTATACGATAATGTAAGGAAAAATACTTTCTATAAGACAATAGACGAACCGCAATAATAAATTACGGAACGTCTAATATCTTTAATTTTAAACCACTTTATCTGCACAAGTTGAACTTGCAAATGCATCAGGTTTTGCTTTGAAAACAAATCCCATTCCCAAAATATATCCCATTGCTTCTTTTAATGCAACATTAGATTTGAAATGTGGGTCTGTATTTATATCTGCATGAACTTCCATTTCAACATCATATTTATCAAATAATGCACAAAGGCTGTAAGCGACTTCGACAGATTTTCCAACTTCTAAAATCATACGTTCTCTCAAACTCATGTTTCTCTTCTCCATTTTGAAATTATGTATAAACATAAATCCACCTCGCCCTTCTCTTAAAAACACAATAACCGTTGCAAATTCTACAACTTTTCCACGAACTTGTGAATCGGTTCCGATACAAACTTTCATTTTATGTCCATCTGCAATCTCCCTTTGAAGTGTTTTTTCTACTGCCGTTTTGATTGGTAATTCAATACTATCGCCGTTTAATTTTCGCCATTTCATGATTTTTAAATTATGATTTGATTTGTTTGTTTTGGAAATATATCCAAAAACTCTATTAATAATGACTAAATATAATTAGTTAAAATTAACTAAAACCTATTTTAATTTTAAGTTAATATTAAATAATAAACTATTCTTTCAACTACTATTAATAATCTAAAATAATATATTTTATTAATATTGATAATAATCACGGCAATAACTTATGGAACAATAAAAGAGTTCCATAACGATATTTATAAATGAAAATTTTTAATTAAAAACGATAAAATAATAAGTTGTCGTTTTAACAGTACTAATATAGCTTCTTTAACCTATTATCATTTCAACTTTCGTAAATTTAGGATATGAATAATCTACCAAAAGCAGTTTTTGATAAAATGATGGAAACCGACTATTTTAGTCAATGGTTAGGCATGAAACTCCTTGAAATCAGCAAAGGAAAATGTATTTTAGAAATGACGGTTCGCAAAGAAATGTTGAATGGTTTTAATATTTTACATGGTGGAATCAGTTTTGCGCTTGCAGATAGTTGTTTGGCATTTGCGAGTAATTCCTACAATATCTTAAGTCTTTCCCTTTCTGTTTCTACGACTTATATCAAGACTGCAAAAGAAGGCGAAACCATTATAGCAAGTGCGACAGAATTGAGTTTAACGAATAAAACAGCAACTTACGATGTCGTCGTTTCTAATAAAAATACTGGCGAAACGATAAGTTTATTTCGAGGAACGGTTTATCGGACAAGTCGGTCTATAGTCAGTAATTTCGATTCAAACTAACAGTCGTTAGTTAAATCAGATAAATATCTTATTTTTGTGAATAACTCAACCATAAAGGCAAAGGCAGAACCATTTGCCTTACTAAAAAAATACTATGCAAAAATTACAGAATTACATCTTAGGTGAATGGCAAGCACACAAAGGCGAAGGTATTCCGCAATATAATGCGATTACTGGCGAAGTCATTTCGACCTGTGGAAACGACGGACTTTCGTTTGGAGATATGGCAGATTATGCCCGAAAAATCGGTAATAAGAACTTACGTAAAATGACCTTTCAAGAGCGAGGTTTAATGCTCAAAGCATTGGCATTACATATGAACGAATTACGTAAAAAATATTATCCAATTTCTTACTTAACTGGTGCGACCAAAAGTGATAGTTGGGTTGATATTGATGGAGGAATTGGAACTTTATTTGCTTATGCGAGTTTACGAAAACAATTCGGTAATGAACCTCATTTTGTAGAAGGTGAACATGCTGCTCTTTCGAAAAACGGTAGCTTTATCGGACAACATATTTTAGTACCAAAACGAGGTGTTGCCGTTCATATTAATGCCTTTAATTTTCCGATTTGGGGAATGTTAGAAAAGTGTGCCGTAAATTGGTTAGCAGGAATGCCAGCGATAGTGAAACCATCTGAACATACTTCATTTCTAACACAAGCATTTGTTCAAGATATAATAGCTTCAGGTATTTTGCCTGAAGGTGCTTTACAATTAGTTTGTGGAGATGGAAGAGGCATTTTAGCTCCTTTAGATGCTCAAGATGTAGTTACTTTTACCGGTTCTGCTTCTACAGGTCGACAATTAAAAGCGATGCCACATATCATCAATAATTCCATTCCTTTCACCATGGAAGCAGATTCTTTAAATGCTTCTGTTTTGGGAGAAGATGCTAAACCTGGTACAGAAGAATTTGATTTATTTATAAAGGAAGTTCGCCGAGAAATGACGACTAAATGTGGTCAAAAATGTACGGCAATTCGTAGAATTATTGTTCCAGAAAATTTGGTTGAAGCGGTGCAAACTGCCTTAAGTAAACAATTAGCACGTACAACAATCGGAAATCCAAATAATAAAGATGTCCGAATGGGAGCAATTATTAATCAGCAACAAATTGGAAATGTTCGTAAAGGAATTACCGAACTAAGCAAAATTTCTGAAATCGTTTACGGTGGATTAGATAAAGACTTTGAGGTAATTGATGCCGATATAAATAAAGGTGCATTTATGCAACCAACATTATTTTTGAATGCTAATCCATTTGAAAATTTAGCTTCACATGAAATTGAAGCTTTTGGACCTGTAAGTACCATTATGCCATACAAAACAATGGACGAAGCGATTGACTTAGTACAAATGGGAAAAGGTTCATTGGTTAGTTCAATTGCAACAAATGATGATAATTTGGCAAAAGAATTTGTCGTTGGTACGGCTTCACATAATGGGCGAATTTTGATATTAAATAGAGAATCCGCAGTAGAAAGTACAGGTCATGGTTCTCCAATGCCTTTATTAGTTCATGGCGGACCAGGACGAGCTGGCGGCGGCGAAGAAATGGGCGGAATCCGTGGTGTTAAGCACTTTATGCAACGTTGTGCTATTCAAGGTTCTCCGACTTCAATTACTAATGTGACAAATGTCTTTCAACCTGGTTCAAAGTATAAAGAAGCCATGATTCATCCATTTAGAAAACATTTTGAAGAAATTGAAATTGGGGAAACAGTATTTACACATAAACATACCGTAACTAACGCAGATATTACTAATTTTGCAAATGTCAGTGGTGATAACTTTTATGCACATGTAGATGCTACTTCTTTGGAAGGAACAGTCTTTGAAGGTCGTGTCGCACACGGATATTTTGTTTTATCTAAAGCGGCAGGTTTATTTGTAGAACCTCGAAAAGGACCAGTTTTATTGAATTATGGTTTGGAATCTTGCCGTTTTACTAAACCAGTTTATCCAGGAATGACCATCGGTGTAAAATTCACTGCAAAAGAAAAAATTGACCAAGAGAAAAAAGATGATATTGCAAAAGGTATTGTGAAATTTTTAGTGGATGTCTATGACGAAACTGGAGAAACCGTAGCAATTGCGACTATTTTAACGATGGTAAAAAAATTGAATCAAGATTAAGTATCTGAACACAACCAAACAAGTGTTCTAACTTGTTCTCCCGATGAAAATCGGGATAAATCATTTTTTAGTTATACTTCTTTAAAAAATGTTCGCATAACTCGGCTATATTCACATTTCTGCAAGTTGTATAACAAAAAAAATAAATAAATGAAGCCTTTAAGAGAAGCTAAAGAAGCTTTAGTAGAATTAATGTTTAAAGGAATTGACCATGGCGTTAGTTCTATTGAAGATGAAGAAGGATTATTGATTACCTTTTCCATTTTTGAGCAAAACAAAGAATTAAAAATTGCCCGTTTTGCGACAGAGAAAGTCGAAGATGGACAAGTTCAAGCAAAAAACTATTTGAGGCAAATGAAACCTCAACCAAATCTTGCTATTATTGCTTTTGATGGAATTGTAACAATTGAAAATCAAGAGTTTGATGCTATTATTATAGAAGGTTTTGATAAAAATGATGTGACTGGTTATGTATTAGCACAACGATTCATTCGTAAAAATGGGGAAACTAAATTTGAGCCAATTGAGAATGCAGCTTATCTGGGAAATTGTCCTAATATTTTTAGATAAATAATCAATTTTACCAGTTCTCATAAAACAAAAAAGTTCGTAAAATTAAAACTACCAAAAATAGGAAGTTTTAATTTTTACGAACTTTTTTTAGGGAATAGGAAATAAATAAGTTACCCAATTTTTGCGAAGTTATTTTTTATTCAGACGAGGTAAAAAACGCAGGCATAGCTATAGTTATAGCGAGTATTTTTCACGAAGTATGAATGAAAAAGAACGAGTAAAATGGGTAGCTTATTTTTTTCCTATTCCCTTATTCATCATAATAACAAATTCTATCCTTCAAAATGGAAAGAAATCGTAAATGTTCTTGATAATACTTTATCCAAAACAGTAGAATATTCTACATCAGGATTATAGATTAAACCATTTGTAATTCCTTGCGAATACTTCAACTCTGGTGAGAATATAAAGTAAGGAAAGAAGAACTGAACCCCAGCACCGAATTCTACTGCAAAATCAGTAGGCGCAATTCTGATAGAAGTTTCGTCACGTCTGGTACGAGATTTACTCGCTACATCAAAAGAATATTTGACACCACTAACTACGAATACCCTTAAATCCTTATAAGGCTGAGATTTATATCGAACATGAAAAGGCATTTCAAAGAAAACCGATTCTATTCGTTTATCAATCAATCCACCAGAAGCTGTTGTGTATTGTAAGTTTCTATCTGTAAAAGATAATGTTGGTAAAAATCGAAAATCAAAATGTTGTCCAATCTTCAAATTGGTAACGATTCCCAAATTAAATCCACCTCCGTAAGTTCCTTCTACACCTCTCAAACTATCACTCAAAAAGAATTGAGACGATTGAATAGCATTAAAACTTGAACTATTATACGCCAAAGTAATACCGAAATAGTATGGCTTTGAAGCGAAATCCAAATAGTTATACGTTCCTCTAATTTGAGCGTTTGAAGTTGTAAAACACAAGATTGCAAATGTTGCAATCAATCCTATTTTTTTCCAATGTATATTGAGCATATTCCTAATGTAAGCGGGATACTTTTTGTTGAATGAAAACCTTTTTTCTGCATTATAGCTTCAAAATTCTTGCCATCAGGAAAAGCTTGAACCGATTCGTATAAGTATTTATACGCTTTTGGGTCTTTTGAAATCAATTTTCCGATAGTTGGCAAGATATACTTGAAGAAGAAATTATATAATTGTTTAAAAGGAAAAATTGTTGGTTGTGAAAATTCAATTACAACAAGTTTACCGCCTTTTTTTAAGACTCGTTGCATTTCTCCTAATCCTTTCTCCAAGTTTTCAAAATTTCTTACTCCAAATGCAACGGTTATTGCATCAAAAGTATTGCTTTCAAAACGTAGATTTTCAGAATCTCCATTTTCTAAAGTGATAATATCTGATAATTCTTTTTTAGCAATCTTCGTGCGTCCAACTGCTAACATTTCATTAGAAATATCAACGCCAATTATTTTCTCTGGCTGTAATTGTTTATAAGTTTCTAAAGCTACATCCGCAGTTCCAGTCGCTACATCCAAGATGACTTTTGGCTGGTCTGCTTTTAATAATTTAATTGCTTTTTTTCTCCATAACACATCAAAACGAAAAGATAAAAAGCGATTTAAAAAATCATAGTTTTTCGCAATGTTATCGAACATTTGAGAAACCTGTTCCTTTTTTCCGCCTTCTTCGTGATATGGTTTTACTTCTTCTGCCCTATTTTGTATAGACATTGTTATTATTATTTGAATGTTTCATCAAAAC
>CAZEOC010000108.1:0-10536 GCA_964513525.1 uncultured Saprospiraceae bacterium
TCACAGCTGTTGTCACTTCTGTTTCGCTTGTTTGGTTATTCGTATTTGTAGCTTGGCAATTCACCATTAATACACTAATTAGCAATAATATGGTAATTCTAATTTGTAATTTCATTTTTTCTATTTTTTAATTATGCTTAGATAACGTTGGAATAATTGAATAGTTGATTGTTGAAGATTATTTGATATTTTTGTGTGTAATTTTTTAAATCTTCAAGATGAATAATTTTTGCAAAAAATTGGACTTCTTAAAAGTTAGTCAACTTTTGAGATGATATTTTTTTACTACCAAACTAAAAGATTACTCCTTTTCTTGCAGAAAAGAAGCAGCCTTTTAGATTTAAATTTTCATTTCTGATAATTCATAATCTACTTAAATCATTAAAACAATGAACGATAAATTATTTCCTAATAATGTATATCATATTTTGAATCGAGGTGTAAATGGTCAAGAATTATTTCGCAAAAGAGAAGATTATGCAAGCTTCATAGAACGTTACATAAAGTATATTAATCCAATTGCTTTTACTTATACTTATTGTTTAATGCCGAATCATTTTCATCTTTTAATAAAAATTAAACCCTTTGATTTAATACCTAAAAAGATAAGTTTAGATAAAAATGATGCTACACTTTCGAGAAAGTTATCCCAACAATTTAGTAACTTTTTTAATAGTTATGCGATGCGTTTTAATAAGCTTTATGATAGAAAAGATAAAGTATTCCATCAATCTTTCAAGAAAATAAGGGTCAACAATGAAAATTATTTCAAATATTTAATTTACTATATTCATCGAAACCCTGTTCATCATAAATTTTGCTATGATTTGAATGATTGGAAATATAGTTCTTATTGGGAATTTCTAAATAATTCCGATATTTGGTTTAATACGAAAGCTTTTGAAACTTTTTTTGAATCAAAAGCTGATTTTAAAGAAATACATCATCGAGTTATTGAGAATTACTTAGATGAAAAGTTTTTATTAGAATGAAAACAATTCTAAATCTTCAAGGTGAACGATTTTTGCAAAAAAATTGGATTTCTTGAAGGTTGGTCAACTTTTGAGATGGTAATTATTCTCCATGACCAACCTAAAAGATTGATTATTTTCTTGCAGAAAAAAAACAACCTTTCAGATTTAAAAATTATGGTTGCATTTGTTCTTATTTGGTTTCTCTTGGATTTTATTTCTATTAGGAATTAAATTATTTGATAGGATAGAACTTTTTAGTAGTAAAATATCTAAAGATAATTTTCATTATGTTTTATATGTACCTATGTGTTTAAATTTTATACACAGTAAAAAGTTAATAAAATAAACTAAAAAAAAATGCAAAACACCTTACAATACGCAAAAGAACAAGATGAAAAAGACCCTTTGAAATCATACAGAAAACGATTCCATTTACCAATGCAAAAAAATGGAAATCCATATGTTTATCTGTGTGGAAACTCTTTGGGATTACAGCCTAAATCAACAGAAAAATATTTACTGCAAGAATTAGAAGATTGGAAAAATTTAGGTGTAGAAGGACATTTTCATGCGAAAAATCCATGGATGCCTTACCATGAATTTTTGACAGAAAAGATGGCAAAAATCGTTGGTGCAAAACCAGTTGAAGTTGTAGTGATGAATACACTTTCGGTTAATTTGCATTTAATGATGGCTTCGTTTTATCGTCCAACGAAGGAACGTTATAAGATTTTGATTGAATCAGATGCTTTTCCATCTGATAGATATGCTGTCGAATCTCAATTGAAATTTCATGGTTTTGAAGATGGTTTATTAGAACTAAAAGCTCGTGAAAATGAAGTTTTAGTTCGACATGAAGATATTGAAACAATGATTGAGAATGAAGGCGAGAATATCGCTTTGATTCTAATCGGTTGTCCAAATTATTACACAGGTCAAGTTTTTGATATGAAACGAATTGCGGAATTAGGTCATGCAAAAGGTTGTCAAGTAGGATTTGATTTGGCTCATGGAGCTGGAAATTTGAATCTGAAATTACATGATTCGGGAATTGATTTTGCGACTTGGTGTACTTATAAATATTTGAATTCTGGTCCAGGAAGTGTTGGCGGTTGTTTTGTACATGAACGCCATGCAAATGATTTCGATTTGCCACGTTTTGCTGGTTGGTGGGGACACGAAAAGGCGACTCGTTTTGGAATGCGAGATGATTTCAAGCCAATTCCAGGTGCAGAAGGTTGGCAGTTGAGTAATCCACCGATTTTATCTTTAGCAGCTATCTTAGCGAGTTTGGATATGTTCGAGGAAGTTGGAATGGATAAGTTGAATGAGAAAACATTAAAACTAACTGGTTATTTGGAGTTTTTGGTAGAAGATTTGAACAATGAACAAATCGATATTATTACACCAAAAAATACAGTAGAAAGAGGTTGTCAATTATCTATTCAAGTCAAAAATGCAGATAAATCTTTATTTGAAGCAATCACAAAAGATGGTGTAATTGCAGATTGGCGTGAACCTGATGTGATTCGAGTTGCTCCAGTTCCGATGTATAATTCATTTGAAGACGTTTGGAATTTTGTAGAGATTTTGAAACGACATTTATAATTTGGTATCGGTTATTCGGTATTCGGTTTTTGATTATTACCGAATACCAAATTCCGAAATTCTATTTCTTCAATATCTTTTGTACATATTGAACTTCATCGCCTTCTATGATTAAGAAGTAAATTTGATTACTAAATTCATTTAAGTCATAATTGACAACTGACTCATTATCAACAATTTCGTTTAACATTTCTCTACCTAATAGATCAACAATTCTAATATTTCCTGTAAATGATTTTTCAAATTGAATATTCAAAATATCACTCGTTGGATTTGGATAAATCGAAACACCTCCAAAGGTTTGATTGATTTGAGCATTCACAATATTTGAATATTCAAACTTTTCATCAAAATCTACTTGCAATAATCGGTAATAATAAATAGTATTTGGAATAACTAATTCATCTAAAAATCCATAATCATTGATTTCTGTAGTCGTTCCTTTTCCATCAATCCAAGCAATATTCCTAAACTCAAAACCGTCTAAACTTCGTTGTAACCAGAAACCTTTATTATTAAATTCTGAAGCAGTTGACCAATTACACTGAATTGCATCTCCAATTGGTAATGCTTCGAATTGAATCAAATCAACTGGTAAATTTCCATTAATATCATATATTGGGAAACTATCTATCGCTTCACAATTATTCGCATCCGTTAAAGTCAAATAATACATTCCTGGGTTTAGGTTTGTTCTATCTTCAGTAGTTGAACCATTATTCCAAAGGAAAGTATAATTTGCAGTTCCACCATTTGGTGTAATATCAATCGCTCCATTTGAGCCACTTGTTGCATCTGTCAAATTTGATGAAATCGTCAACGCATTTGGTGATATAATATTAATTGTCTCTGTAAACACTTGATTTAAAGTGTCCGTTACGGAAACTGTATACGTTCCAGCAGCTAAATTTGTCAACATTGTTGTGGTATCATTTGTACTCCAAAGGTATTGATAAGGTATTCTTCCTCCATCAATAGAAGTTGTAATCATTCCATCTGTTTCACCAAAACAATCAATATCTATTTTTGTGGTCAAACCTTCTAAACTTAAATCACAAACCGTTAGAAAATCAATTCTTGGTGACCAATTTTGCCTATATCTTAATGTAATTGTATATGTTCCAGCAGTATAGTATTTATCAAAATCTATAAATTTGTAATTGTTCCAAACTCCTGTTGACGGGAAATCAAAATTTTCAAAAATCATTACATTATCTAAGTCAATTCTCAACTGTCGAGTATAAATAGACTGATTAGAATAACGGAAGCCTACTGCATAATAACCTTCTTGAGCAATCGTAAATGTATAAGATGCTTGACCTAAGGAATCTGCACTAAAATGAATATAACCTCGACCAGTTGCAGAGTCAGAAGTCCAAATATTGTAATTAATATTATTATAAATTCCTTCTTCAGCTTCCATTATTGTATCCAAGCATAATCCAGCTGGATAAACACTCGTTGCAGTTTGTAATCTACACCCTAAAGTATCTGTAATCGTTACTTTGTAATAACCAACCGCCATATTTGTTCTATCTTCTGTTGTTACACTATCTTTCCAGAAGAAAGTATATGGTGTATTTCCACCAATCGGTGTCAAATCAATTGTTCCATCATTCCCCGCAGAAACAGTATTATTAAATGTTGCTGTCAAATCATCTGGTTCACCAATGATTACATCAGCAATATCGATACATCCGTTAGCATCTGTTACGGTCAAAGTATACGTTCCAGCAGGAACATTGTAAGTTGATTTCCATGTTGGACCATTACTCCAATTATAACTATAATTAGTTGTTCCACCTGTTACCTCAACATCTGCACGACCATTTGTACTTCCTTTACAATAAGCATCTCGAATCGTAAATATTGGTATAATTTCATTAGGTTGTTCTACTCTAAATGTATCAATTGCTGTTTGTCCAACTTCATCGGTTACTGTAATAAAATAATCTCCAGCTAATAAATTAGAAATAGTTGCCGTCGTTTCGCCTGTACTCCAAGCATAGGTATAATTCCTTGTTCCACCTGTTGGTAATATTGTTATTGAACCAATAGAATCCGCATAACAAATATTATCAATTATATCTGCATCTAAAGCAATCGGAACAGTTACATCATCACATATTGAGATAAAATCAATCCAAGGTCCCCAATTATGATTAGCATGTGCTAACACTAATTGATGTGTTCCAGCTGTAAAGAAATCTACAAATTCTAACTTCTGCCAATTGCCCCAATCGTAAGTTCTTGGGAATCCTAATTCTTCAAATTCTACTACACCATCAATGATAATTTTGACATTTCGAGTCGCCCATTGATCCGTATAACGGAAGCCTATCGTATAAAATCCATCTGCTGGAATATTAATAGAGAAAGTTGCCGTTTCTGTTGTATCATCTGTCAAATAAATAAATCCATCGCCTAAAGCATATCTTTCATTCCAAATATCTTTACCAAATCCACTCAAAATACCATCTTCTGTTTGAATTACGGTATCAATACACATATCATCTGGATAGACATCTATTTTCAAATTCTGCACACAATTATTAGAATCTATAATATCGATTTCATAAGTGTACGGAATTAAATTATTAATATTTGAAGTAGAATCTCCACTTGCCCAATTGTAAGTATAGGGTTGAATTCCTCCAATAACCGACAATGAAATACTTCCTGTAGAATCTGCCGTAGCAACACTATTATATGTTGTAGCTAAAGCATCAGGTTCTGAAATCACATAAGCTGTACTATCTTTACAATTTCTAAAATCAGTAACAGTCACTGCATAATTTCCAGGTGCTAAATTATATAAGTCAGAAATTGAATCACCTGTATTCCATTTATAATCTAATTCTCCAAATGCTCCAGCAACACTAATATCAACAATTCCATCATCGAATCCATTACAAGAGACATCTGTTAAATTGGCAGAAATATCTACATAAATCGGAATTCCGCCACAACCACAGGCTGCATTATAAACATCTAAAACAGTACACGGATTACCATCATCACAAGGCATTCCGACAAGTCTATCATCACAAGTATCACAAAAATCTTTAATACCATCTTCATCAGTATCTAAATTATCATCGCCACCAATACAAACATCGTGAGCATCACAAACACCATCGCCGTCAGTATCATTTCCAATACTTGTTCCGATACAATTACAATTCGAATCATAAGTATCATTTATTGTACAAGGATTACCATCATCGCAAAACATTCCAATCAAAGTATTATCACAACTATCACAAGCATCAGGTATTCCATCTATATCCGTGTCTAAATTATCATCTCCATTCGGACAAATATCTAAGCTATCACAAACATTATCGTTATCTGCATCCTGAAAAACACCTGCACAATTACAATTGATATCAATCAAGTCAGAAGTTGTACAAGGATCGTTGTCGTCGCAGGATTGACCAGCTGTTGCACAACCATTGCACTTAGAAACTGTCAAGCGGTCAATATTTGGTTCTGCCCAAGCGTATGATGGAGGCGGAGTAAGTAAAATTGTATGTGTGCCTATCGTGAAATTATGATTAATCATTAAGGTATCCCATACTTTCCAGCTTGTATCTGTTGTTGGAAATTGTAAATCTTGATGTGTAACAATACTATCAATCTTCACTTGTAATCGTCTATTCCAACTATTTCCGTTGGCGTAGCGAATCGTAATATCATGTGCTCCAGGATTTGTAATGTCAATAGTAAATAATAATGTATCACTTTGCCAAGCTTGATAATCAATAAAACCATTTCCATAAAACTGAAGATGATTTGTACCAATTCCAGTCCCGTAATAGAAAGCATCTTCTGCTTCATAAACAATATCTATACAAGGGTCAATTCCATCTGGAATTCCATCATTGTCTGCATCTAAAATTTCTCCATTACATTCACAATTAATATCAAAAATATCATTAGTTGTATAGACATTATTATCATCACAAGCTGTTCCAACTCCAATACAATCACAAGCTAAAACTCCTGCAGTATTTAAGCTATCAAAATTATTAATCGTAATTGCATTCGTTCCGTTATCGGGTGTATTACGATTCAGATTCGTATTTTGCGCATCAAAAATAATATTTGGATTTCCTCCTTGTTGTTCAATATCAAAACAAATCGTTCCAATTATTTTTGGTGTCGAATTAATATCTATACAGCTACTATTTGGATTTAGCAATTTAACTGTAATACTAATTTCTCCAGTTTCTGTATCTACATCAATTTGCTGTGGCGACCATGCATTCACACAAGTTCCTGCACTATCAAAGGCAACTGCTACATAATTTTTAAAACTAACTGCTTCTGTATTATACTTTATTAAAAACGAGCTTGTTCCTAAATCAAAACTACCTGAATTTGCAGCCATTCTTACGTCTACACAATAGGTATAATCACCGCATTGTAGATTGGATACAAAGTCCAAATTAGCTTGAGCATTTCCGTTTTGAGAAAAGCCAATTAATAATAATATTAATATATAAAGTGATTTTTTCATTTTTAAATTGTTCGCTCTTGTTTTACCAAGTTGATAGATGGAGAACTACCTTTATTTTTAAAGACCAACCTAATAGGAAAAATCACTTTTAGTAATTTCCACCTAATAGATTTATTTTACCCTAATTAATTGAAAATGAGCAACTTAAATTTATTAAATAATTAATTTTTATAAGTTATCGTGCTATAATTTTCCAATTTTACTTCTATTATTGAACCATAAGTCATAATCTTGACTATTACTATTTCCGTCTGCATTCAAATCTGCTTTCGCATAACCAATGTTCGATCCAATGTTTAATTTATAATAATTATAATCTTCATTATTAATAATATTGTCACCGTTGTAATCACCAGCATACATTGTATATATTCCATCAACAAATTTGAGTTGACTATCTCCATAAGCCTTCCAATCTGCTTGTGTAAAGTCATAGATATAAGTCGCATTATCCAATACAACCGGAATACTGCTTAATATACCTAAGTGATTCCTATGGAAAATTGCTAAATGATATGTTCCTGTAGGAACATTATTGAACGCAACTCCTGGTGTTCCGTCCGTTTGCATAATCAAACCATCTTTGCGTAGTAATACAGCTTGTCTTTCAACAACTTGTGTGAAATCCTCCGCTTGTCTCAACTCTATTAATAACCAATCTACAGTATCCGCAGGTACATTTCCGATTGATTCTGCACCAGCATAATTAAATGGTGCAATATTGTAGGGTTGATTTACAGGAAAACCTACAGCATTTATCAAGTTGGTTGACATTTCATTTGTCGTCGAATTATAGAAGCCTTCCAGAGCAACTTTCACTTGCATACAAGCACACGCAGTCTGAATCAAAGGTGTAAAATGACAACTACTTGGCACTACATTTCCAACATTAATAATTGGTAATTTTTGGGTAGAATAACTATTTCCTAAATTATTTGGAAAAGTATTATCCAATGAATTATCATTCGCACCTAACCAATCCTGTAGAACCGAAGCATAAACTTGACGAAAATCATATTGGGTTTGATTTGGATTTGGAGCTCCTTGATTATCTTGATTTTGCAAATCTACATTCGTTCCAAGTACGCCACCTTCTACACCAGAACCAATAACGAACATAGAATTCAAAGTACCGTGATCTATTCCATAACTTCCATTTTGAACTATTTTTCGTCCAAATTCAGAGAACACAACGGTTAATACTTTGTGGTCTAATCCTTGATTTTGTAAATCATCTTGGAATGCTTTGACAGAATCACCAATATTTTGTAACAATCCTGCATGTGCTCCTGTCGTTGTACTTCCTTGGTCTACTTGTAAAACGTGTGTATCAAATCCACCAGTTGTTGCCATGAAAACTTTAGTTCGAGAACCGCCACTCAACATCTTAGCAATCGTTTTTAATTGATTAGATAAACCTGAATTTGGATAGTTTACACTACTATTTGTTCCATTTGCAAAAGTTGTTTGTACTCGTTGTCCATAAACATTCAAACTGGTTGCAATACCTTCCATGAAAGATAACATTCCACCTTGTTCGGTATTCGGTACATTCAAAATTGGTTCTCCTGCAATAGATGAAATAACAGAATAAAAACCTTGTGAATCTTGACCTGACATCACAATCTCATGATTATGCTCTGCATGTGTATGAAAACCAGTATTATTCATTCTACCAAATAACATTCCAAGCGGATCTTGTTCACTGCCAAAAGGTAAACCTGTATAAGAAGGGTAACGATCATCTAAAAATCTTCCCAACCAACCATCTGAATAATTTTGAATTCCGCCACTACTTGTCAACCAGTTATCTAATGCTTTAAAATGAGATTTATTCGGCTGTGCATGACCAACACCTTGAACAATATTCAACATTCCATTATCATAAAGTGATTTCAATCCAGTCAATGACGGATGTAATCCAATTTGTTGATTTGTTGGTAAAGTTGTATCCAAATTAATCAATTGATTTTGAGCCAAATAAGTATCCGCTCTAAAATTTGCATAGTCTGCAAATTGATTTAAAGGAACTGTTGTATTGAAAATATCATTTCCACCATTCAAATAAATGACCACTAATGATCTATCTGTCGGATTACAAGGATTAAACCAAGCAGGACTTGTTGCTGCCAAAGAATGAACTGGCAAACCCTTTGAAACTAATGGTAAAATACCTAATGCCGAACCTATTTTTAAAAATTTTCTTCTTTTCATACCTAATACTAAAACGTTTGAAATTCGGGTGAACCAATCAGGGCTTCAAATAAATCTTCTAACACAACTCTTACGGCTGCATCATCATTAGTAGCAATATAATTTTGCCATTCGAACATCCAGTTAATAACCGTAATTCCTCCTATCAATTTATCTCTAAAATAATCCCAACGATTAGCATCGGGCATTTCTGGCAAGGTAACTTCAAAAATTTGTGTTAGTAGTTGATCTGCATATTCTTGATTCGTAAAAGTATCTCTTACATAAACTACAATATCTACACTAAATGGAATATCTTGATAGATATTATTGATGACAGATCCATTTAATAAGGCTTCTGCAAATTTATATCTCATAGGAAGTGTAGAGGTATCAATCCAGTTTTTGCTAAAACTTGGAGATTTGAAAAATCCTGCATAACCTTCTACAGAAATCGCATAATCAGGAAAACCCATTAAGCCCAAAACGTTAAGAATAAACCGACTTGAAACAGTAGCAAGATTTAAAGGATTACTATTAAATCCTCCCATATCATTAGCATCAAAAAGAGGAATCGTTGAAAAGGCTAACTCAATTGGTGATTTTATTTTTCCACCAATAATGTCATCCGTATAATCACTATCATATTCATCATAAAAATGAACTGATTTTAATAATTTTTTTAATATTGGTTCAACTTCGTAGTTATTTACTTGTAATTCAATTGCCAAAGGTTCAATGATAGCCTGTTCTACAGTAGTAGAAATTTCATCACTAACAAAGAAAAGATATAATCTTCTAACAAAGGCTCTTGCTGTTTCTAACTGATTAAAAATCATATCAACAAATTCCTGAAACTCTCGATACATATCTGCTTCAGAAGTAGCGCCTATAATCACTTGATTATTAAAATGGTGACTAAACTGTTTATTACCAACATGATGAAAACCATAGTCTGCATAACCTATTGTCAGTCCAGTACTTGGTTCAATATCTGTAATTACTCCATCTCGAAAACCTGTCAAAACCTTTGCTGCCTCTTGAATATCATGCTCCGTATAATTAGAATAATCTCCATCTCCAATTTGTTCTCCTTTTAGAATAGTAAATAATTCAAAAAATTCTCGCGCATAATTTTCATTGGGGTTCCATTTATTATTTACATTATTATTCAAATAACGTAACATCCGATTATCTAAAGAAACTCTAATTGCAAAATCTTTAATATTTCCAGTCGAA
>CAZEOC010000109.1:0-10532 GCA_964513525.1 uncultured Saprospiraceae bacterium
AGTAAAAATCCAACGTTTGGCTTCCTTAAGGTAATGTTTTTGTCCAGTTAATCGGTATGCTAAACTTAAGTTTGCCGCCGCCATTCCCATATATGTAATACTGGTTGGAGGCGGTTCTTTAGAAATTGTTTCCCCTTCGTATAAGCGACATTGTTCGACAAGTCGGGTGAAATATTCTTTACGAGTTGTTTTTAGTTCTTTCTTAAATACATCTAATTGGTCATTAATTAATAAATAATTCATTATTGTTTTTTACTTAAGTATTCGGTTTACTTGTCAGTATTTCTTGTAATTTATCTACCATTCCTGCCGATCCACCATAAAACGGTGTTCTTTGATGAATATTAGTAGGTTTGATATCGAGAATATTTTGTTTTCCATCAGTTGCTTTTCCACCTGCTTGTTCTATTAAAAAAGCCATTGGATTACATTCATATAGAATACGAAGCTTGCCATCAGGTGATTTTTTAGAATCTGGGTACATATAAATTCCTCCTTTCAAAAAGTTTCGATGTAAATCTGCTATCATTGAACCAATATATCTTCCTGTATATGGACGATTAGTAGCATCATCAATACTTTTACAATAATCCACATAAGATTTCATATTATCAGAAAAATAGGCATAATTACCTTCATTTATGCTATAAATACTTCCATCTTCTGGAATCTTCATATCAGGATGAGAAAGATAAAAGACACCAATTGCAGGGTCATAAGTAAAACCGTTTACACCATTTCCTGTAGTGAAGACGAGCATAGTAGAAGAACCATAAATAACATATCCAGCTGCGACTTGTTGTCTCCCTGTTTGTAAAAAATCTTCTAAAATAGCTGGTTCTCCAATCGGTGAAACTCGTCGATAAATTGCGAAAACTGTACCTATCGAAACATTGACTTCAATATTAGAAGAACCATCAATAGGATCCATTAAGACAATGTATTTTCCATTTACACCAGAATCATTATCAAAAATAATAACTTCATTTTCTTCCTCTGAAGCAATACCACAAACTTCATTTCTTGCCTTTAGCGCATTAATGAATATTTTATTAGCATAAACATCCAACTTCTTTTGTTCTTCGCCTTGAACATTCTCTGTGCCTACTTTTCCCATTAATTCATCCGCCAAACCAGCTTTATTAATTTGACTATTCATTACTTTTGAAGCGACCATAATGGCGTTAAACATTCTTGTTAATTGCCCTTTTGCATAGGGGAAATCTTGCTGATTTTTGATGATAAATTCACCTAAGGTAATTAGGTTTTCCATAGAGTTAACTTTTTATTTTTTGTAGTGAAAAAAATGTTATAACAAGGTATCACTTTTGTAGATAACTTATTATTTCCATTAGTAAGTATATTGATTAGTAAAGAAAATAGCCCAACTGTTTATAAGCTATCGAAACGACTAAAAATAGAAATAATGGTTTAATTTACATTACTGTTCCCTTGATAAAGTTGAGGAATAATAAATTATTATATACGAAAAGGAAAATGTGTTAAAATTTATCAGTTGAATTAGATTTTTTCCCAGTTTTAATCATTAGTGCACTTTGGAAAAGTGTATTTTCAAATTGAAAAAATGACTTCTTCATTTGGTGAAAACGAAAATCATGAAAAATTATACTTTAATTATTATGCTTGCATCTTTAGTATTTGTAATAGAATGCCAAAGTAATGTACATTTTGAAAATTCAATACAAAATTTTCAAAGTTTTATTTTAGAAGAAGTTGTGGATACCTCTTTTAGGAATACTTATAAAGACGAAAATTTCTTTATGGTACTTAATCCAAGTGGACTTTATGCAAAAGGCTATTGTGGTATTTTCTTTAAAAAGTCGTATGATATTATAGAGTTCAATCAAATTTCATCAAAATTGAAACAAAATAGTATTTTTGATAATACATTGAAAGACATAGATAATGTTTACGTTCCTAACTTCAAAAATGAAACATCTTTTGAAAAATTTCCTATTCCTTCTTTTGATGATGCTTTACTTGGTTTACGAAAAGAACTCAATGAGGATAGTAGTGAAATTCTAATTCTAAATAAAAAACGAGGACAATATTTTACTCAAAAGGGCATTGAGGAGGTGAAAAAATTTACAAAAAATAATGTTAACAAGATTGGCACAGGATATTCTAACGGTCTTGTGATTGATTATCAATCAAGAAAAATAATATACTGGACTATTGTTTGGTAGTGTATTAAATTATAAAATCTTGAAAGAATAAATAAAACAGTTATTAAAATATTAACCTATTGAAACAGTATCTACAAACTATCTAATATATAGAATCATATAAAGTCAAAATGAATTTAAATGAAAAAAGTAATCGCTATTTTAATATCATGTCTAATAATTAGTAGTATTAATGGACAAGATTTGAATAAATTAAGTAAAACAGAAATTTGTTTCTGTATGGGATTTTATAAAGACTCTTTAACCTTATTGGTTAATGATAGTATAGTTCATTCAGGATATATTGATACGCTATATGATACATATCAGTTTGAACATTCGGTATTTTATGACGATAATTCATTTAATTCATTAAGAATTATTATCTATATGCATGACGATATTAAGGAGTTAAAGGAAGGAAGAATATTACCAATTAACTATTCTGAAAAACCAACATTAGATTTAAGTTTTAATATTTTTAATAATAAAATACCAGACTTTATGTACTTTGAAGGAAGTTTAGACAGGGTCTATTTTTATACCTCAGAAGAAAAAATATTTTACAGATGATATTTCTAACTACAATAGTTGATAGGCAAAAGTTGATAATTGTTCTAACTTAACGGAAGCAATTGAGCAATTAGAAGTTGAACAATAGTTCAGACAATTAGTATAGGATTTACAGATAAGTGAAATTCTGTATTGTCTTAAAATAAAGTTATAAATGAAAGTGGCTTGATGTGAAAAACGTTAAGCCATTTTCATTTTGAAAAAGGATTTAGGATTGATTTAACTTTCATTTTTGATTAAATTGCTATTTTTGATAAATACCGCAGAGAAAGAGGACAAACTTTCTACGAACTCTCGAATTACCTCGGTAACGTCCTCGTCACCGTAACCGATATGAAAATTGGGATTGATGATAATGGCGATTGGCAAGCCGAATACTACGAAGCGACCGTCGTCTCTGCTAATGATTATTATCCTTTTGGCTCTGCTATGGCAGGGAGAAAGTTCAATCAAGGTACTTATAGATTTGGTTTCAATGGCAAAGAGGAAGACAGTGAGTGGGGCAGTCAAATGATACAGGATTATGGCTTTAGAATCTATAATCCGACCATTGGGAAGTTTTTATCGGTTGACCCACTTGCTCCTGATTATCCTGAACTGACTTGTTATCAATTTGCGAGTAACACGCCGATTATGGCAAGTGACTTAGATGGATTAGAAATGTATTTAGAGGTTTCAGATGATGGTATCGGAAGCGATATGTCTATTGAAGTAGAGCGAGATATCAATATCGATCAAACAATCAACTTTACCTACACCCTTACTCACTCCATAAAACATCCAATAAGCTACGAAGGCGGTTGGTCATCAGCATTAGCTTTAAATTATGAAGGTGGTGTAATAAGTGAAGACAAGACTGTAGAACCAGGGCCTTATTTATACGATATAGTAGTTAGAATACCTATAGTCTATGCACATTCAATTAACAGTGTTACATATGTAAGTTATACTTCTAAGGGTAATTCTATGGATGAAGTTCTAAATCCAGATAACTGGGTTAAAAATAGAACTATTGCATCTAGCTTTATTGAAGGACTTCAAAATGGGTTAGCAGAAGGTGCAACTACTGGAGCATTATCAAGTATTTTGCAATCTCATCAAGTTATAAGAGCTCGGATGAATTTTATTAATAAAAATTTACCAAAATATAAGGTAGATAAAGCTGTAATAAAAAAGGGAAATTTTGATAAAATTCCTGCAAGTAAACTAGGAGCTTCGCCTGATTTTCAGGGTACAAAATATATGCATAAAATCGATGGAAAAGAATCCATAGTAAAAATTGAGTTAACAGGTAGTTTAACAGGTGAGTTTTCAGCAGCAAATAAAAAACTTGGGTTAAGTGCAAAACCAAATGGTTATACTTGGCATCATTTAGATGATTATGATCCGTTCAAAAATACAGCTACACTACAGTTAGTCGAAACCAAAGCACATACAGCTACTATTCCTCACAGAGGAAGTGTAAAGCAATGGGAAGCATATAATAAAAGGGTTTATAAGGAAAATATCCCTAAACATATTGAAAAGAAAAAAAGCTGCTAAAGATTCAAAAAGTAACTAAAAATAATGAGTTTTTTGTGAAAAAAATTATATTGATTAATTTATAATTTGGATTTCCATATGCAAAAATATTATATAATTTTGATGATTTTCGTAACCTGTAAATGTGGAAAAAAAATGGATATGAATATGGAATTTGAAATAACTGAAAAGAAAATTTCTGTAAACGATATTTTGGAATTTGAAATAAAGAATAAACTTCAGTTGCCAAATTCCTATAAGAAATTTATCTTAAAAAATAATGGAGGATATACAGGCAACCTAACTTACGAACAGGAATTTACTATTGGAAGTTTTTATAGTATAAAGTACGGAGAATCAACTATTGATAATACTATTAATATTCTTCAAATCATCGAAGATACTTTACCTCCTATTTTTATACCAATAGCAGATGATTGGGGAGGAAATATATATTGTATTTCAAAAAAAGATGGTAAAATATATCTTTGGTTTCACGACACTGACAATGAAGCTATATTGATATGTGAAAGCTTTGAAGGGTTTGTAGAGGGATTGGAAGTCATGAAGTATTAAAACTTTAAATAAGAGCTAAAATACCGAGTGGTAATGTCATGATGGTTTATACCGCCTATGAATATACGAACGAGTATTTTAAATATAGAGATATTTTGCAATCAGAGGCTCATTTGTATGGTAGCAGCAGACTTGGTATTAAGAAGTATGAGCGAGTAATTGCTAAAGTGCAAATACCAAATAATGAAACTCAAGAGGAAGAAAAATTAGGACAGTTAGTTGAGGATTTAAAAATAAGTGAGGTCAATTATGATAGTCCATTAACACTAAATGGCGCAATTACTGAGGTTCATGTCGGAGAATATATTGCTTTGTATAATCTTAGTCTCGAACCAATGGATTTATCCAATGTCGTGATTCTCAATAAAGCAATTGGTATTGAGCATAATATAACTAATGGAACAACTTTACAAAGTGGACAGACACTACTCTTTGCTTATGGTTCGCCGACTGACCAAACAGACTTCTTAAAAGCGAATAATTTAGAGAATAAAGTTGACCCGAATCATCTATTGTGGTATTGGCAAACTGATATTACTTTAGATGACAATGGCGGTGATGCATTGGTATTATGGAAACATCCTATCAAAACTGATGAGGTCTTGATTGATGTTGTATCCTTTGGTTGGGATGAGAAAAATAAAGTAAATAATGAATATTTTAAAAAACTCAAATTAAATGGCAAGATGCATTATAGATTATGACGAAAAGTATTTTATGGTTTACACTTCTTATTTAGAAATAATTATGTCTTATATGTCTGCGGTCGTAGTAGAAAAAAGTTATTATAATGAAAAATGGTTAAAAGAATATGATAGAGAGGTATTAATAGGAAAAATGGGATATTTTTCGAGCTGTTTAAACTTTAATTTAGATATTTATTTAAATACTCCTCATAGAATTAGGCAGTTCAATGTACTAATTGAAGATACAAAATATAAATTCTTAAATACGAAGAAAATAACTTACGATGATATAAAAGATCGTCAAGTCAAAAAATTACTAAATACAGAAAGTAGATGGATTATAGATGCTTTTCCTTTTAGTATAAAAGGATTTTTATTTGTATTGAAATTAGTTGAAGATTTAATTAATGCAAACTTTGATAATAAGTATAATAAAAAGACAATATTTCTGAATGATTTTGAATAGGAATAATGTTGAAGAATATATATTAAATTTCCATAAGTTAAAAAATGACATATGATTAAATATTATTTATCTGTAGTTATCATCGTAATGAATATGTCTATTGAAAAAAGTATTGAAATAACAGATAATGATGATTTTAAAGAATTTCTCAGACAATATGGAGACTTATATGATGGACAAACAATATACGATATAAAGGGCTACGAGGATATTCTAAGTATCAGAATTTTGTTTAAAGATTTATCAAAGGGATTACCCGAAAGAGTGAAAAAATGTAAAAACTTAAAGAGTATTCTATTATACGAAGTTGAAAATATGAATATGGAAAAGACTATTAAAGAACTTCAATCTTTTAATGATTTAGAAAGATTTATGTTAAATAATTCTCCAAACCAATTTACTTCTTTTGATTTTCTATGTACTTTTTCTCAGTTAAAATACGTATATATATCATCTTCGGATATTAAAAAATTTCCCGAATGTTTAAAGTATCATAAAATAGTGAAAGTTTATTTAACTAATAATCACAACCTTAATGTTACTGATATGCTTAACCATATTCCTGAAAGTGTAAAAGAATTAGGTTTAAGTTATTCTTTTATAAAAGAGTTTCCTAATCAAATTCTTAAATTTCAAGAGTTAGAATATCTTGGTTTGGATGGAAATTTCATAAGTGAAATACCAACAGATGTATGTAATATGGAGAACCTTAAACGCATTAGTGTACATGATGTGCCTTTAGATAGGAGTAATATTGAGGAATGTGTATTAAATCTGATTAATTATTGAATCTCATTGAAACGGCAGAAAAATAAATCACTTAGCTTGAAAATAACGAAAAGAAGACCTGGATTAAGATTTTTTAGTAATGTTTTGATTTTTTTTATATTAAAAATGCAAATAACTTATTAATACAAAGTGAACTAAGGATTTTTTTAAAAAAGTCTAAGTTGTTGATAATCAATATTTAAAGTGAACGGTGTCAGAACTAACGCTCTTTTATTTTTTAGCTATAGATAGAGCGATGCTCTTTTTAATAAGGCGTTAGCCTTGAAACTATCTGTAAATATTGATTATCAATAATTCACCAAAAAACGGGTTAGCTCTGACACCATTTTTATTCCTCAGTTCATGTTAATACAATATTTCCAATTTCTGCTGCTCTTCTACCTTGATTTTTCCAGATTGAATAACTGTATTATTACTATGATGATTATTCTTTACACCCCATAATACAGCCACTAATTTTATTGGATTATTTTGAAAAGTATTATCAAAAATAAAAACATTGATAATTCCTCGTGTCTTAATTAAAACACCACTTTTTTCTTTTTTTCCAGAACCCGTAAATGTATTATTCGATAATGTTAAAAAACCACCAATTGTAGATTCATCATAACCGCCTCGATAAAAATGGATTATATTTTTCTGGACATTAATAAATTTGCAATTATTAAAATTGACCATTTCTGCATTGTAGTCACCTTTTTCTTCCGCAGCAAGTACAAATCCATTTTCACAATTCTGAATTGTTGTATTACTAATATTAATAGAATCCGCAAAAGAACCTTTAGAGGCTCGTAAAACGTAAGCAAAATTCTCAATTACGCAATCCTCAACAAATAAATTATAAGCGGAAGCCATATTTTTATTCAACGGCGCAAATGTTAATTGATTATTCTCTCCCTTTATAGAAAGATGCTTTAGATGAATAATTCCCTTTGGATTCATCTCAAAAACAGGTGTGTTTTCTGCTCCAGTAAATATTAATTGTGCTTTATTTTCATTTTTTGAACGAATCGTAATTTCTTTATCAATTTTGAGTGAAGTAGTAAGATTATATAATGCATCACTTAGTTCAATTATATCTCCTGACTTAGCTTGATTAATAGTTTTCAATAATTCACCATCAGCAGATGAAGCAGTTAGAATATTCTGTTTAGCTGCTTTCTTATTAGGATTGAACCACTTTGGACCATATTTTTTCTTATCAATTTTAAAATCTTCTGCTTTAGAAATTTGACTAATCGCTCCAATATAATTTTCATTACTTCGAGGACTTCCGAATAAATCATTTTCTATTTTATCAAATTCAAATCCGTTATAAGTTTCATTAATCAAACCAGTTTGTCCCATTTCTGGTGCAAATAGCCATTTATTAATTTGCTTCATTTTTATAGTTTGATGCGCTAAAGCATCAAATCTTGTAAATTCAATCTTATCATTGCTAAGTACATTGTTATGAAAAGAAATACCATCAATATTATCATGATTGATTACAATTGTGGTATCTGATTGATGATTATAAATTAAATTATTAGCTATAATAGAGCGAATAGGAGGAGCGGAGCGGATTTCAACCGCTGGTAAAACGTCAGCACTTTTCATATTTTGCCCAACGCCAACTTGCCATGGTGATTTACAATCAACCCAAGTATTATGTGCAACAACGACATCAGTTACTTGTCGATATCTATTTAGTTGAGATTTAACGATTCCATTCATCATTGCTAATGGACTTCGAAATTCTTCTCCATTTATTTTGTAAAAATAATTATTAGTAATCCAATGTCCTGTATTGATTACTCTGATACCACCGTAAAAATTAGATTCTTCTCCACCTATGAAAATATTACCATCTATGGTAGCAAAACTTCCATGACGTAGAACAAAAGAACCTTCACATTTATAAAAAATATTCTTTTTAAATGTATTGAAATTCGTTTTATCTGAAATGATTTCTACTTCACCATTACAAGCTTCAAAATAGTTTTCAGATACATTTACATAACCTGGTGTCATATGTGTTTTACTATCACCAACACGAATTGTTTCTGCTCTTGGACCTCCTTTTCTTGGTCTTGGACCAAAATAATTATGGACTATTTGATGATAATTACTATTATGTTTGTTTCCAGTTTGGAATATTCTAAGCGTTTCGCCATCGTTTGATTTACCTGAAATGTAGCAATGGTCGAGCTGATTATGTTTTCCATAAAATTCAATCCAATGGTCATTGGTTAATCGACTTGGTTTAGTGAAATCTTCAATTACACAGTTGGTTATTCTACTATGGAAAGCAGTTGAATCTTCACTGATTTGATAGGAAATAATACTATTTCGTGGCGAATGACCATTTCTAAAATATAAGCCATCAACCACTAAATGTTCTCCACCAAGATATAAAAAAGAGGTTCCTTCGAGGAAGACTTCGCCAGGTTTTTCTGCCCGTAGTGTGATAGGTTGAGTTTCGGTTCCGAGACCATAAAATTCAATTTGAGCATCTTTCCAAACTCCATTTGCCAAAACAATTTCTGTTCCTGCTGTTGCTTCTGAAATTGCTTTATTTAATTCATCAATATTCTTTACCGTAATACTTTCTAAAGTTGAATTTTTACTACAAGAAAATAGCAGCAAAACTGCAAAAGTTAGCAAGAGCGTATTCTTCATTTTATTTGGTTTTAATTAAAATTTTTGAGTAGTCAGATGAAATCTGTTTGTCTATTCGGTTGTCTGACTTATAACAGCGAATCGTTTTGATTTCTGACTTCTACTAATTAGGTTTTATTTCAATATTTTATTAGACGAATCAAATTAACGCCCCATCCAACCGCCATCAACTAACAAAATACTTCCGTGCATATAGTTGGAAGCATCTGAGGAAAGAAATACAATTGGTCCTGCAAAATCTTCAGGATTTCCCCATCGTCCAGCAGGAATTCTTGAAAGTATTGATTCGGAACGAACTGGATTATTTCTTAATGCTTCGGTGTTGTCTGTACTGATATAACCTGGTGCGATACTATTAACATTTACTCCTTTTCCTGCCCATTCATTGGCGAAAGCCATCGTCATTTGACCAATCGCTCCTTTACTCGCTGCATAGCCAGGTACCGTAATTCCACCTTGAAAAGTTAATAAAGAAGCGGTAAAGATTATTTTTCCATAACCTTTCTCAACCATTGCTTTTCCAATTTCTCGAGTAAGGATAAATTGAGCAGTTTGATTCACTTCAATCACATAATCCCAAAGTTCATCACTGTGTTCTATCGCAGGTGCACGTTTGATTGTTCCAGCATTATTTACTAATATATCGATTGTTGGAAAGTCTGTTTTAACCGTTTTAATGAAAGCGTATAATGACTCTCGATTACTGAAATCACAAGTGTATACAGTAAATTTACGCCCTAATTTAGTGACTGCTTTTTCAACTTCACTTCCTGTCTTTTCTAATGTTGCGCTAACACCAATTATATTGGCACCAGCTTCTGCCAAAGCAATTGCCATTGCTTTTCCAATACCTCTTTTGCAGCCAGTTACTAAAGCGGTTTTTCCGTTTAATTGAAATTTATTTAATATGCTCATTATATTTTTAATTTAGAATAACGCTTCATCTTGGCACATTTATAATTATACCACAAAGTGAATTTTATTTTTCACTTCTGTTAGTTTTTTGAAAAAAAATATTCAGTGACTTATCTTAGCAATATTCAATAAGAATCATCTACAGAGAAGTCTTGATTT